>JAAYLC010000040.1 GCA_012522045.1 Bacteroidota bacterium | reverse complement strand
TCGAAAACAGTGTCCGTATGTGTCCGAAATATGCAACAGTCTTAAAATAATGCTCAAAACAGTGAATTTTCATAATGCTGCAGGCAAAATTGAAGAGTTGTTAAATATACCGCTAAATCAGTCTATATCCTATGAGGAGTTTTTAGAAAGGATACTACAATGCGAAATAAAAGGGCGTGAAGAAAAGCGCTTTGAAAGACGGCTAAAACATGCTTCATTCCCTGAATACAAAACACTTGAAGAATTTGACTTGAATGAACAACCTTCACTAAGCAAGAAGCAATTTAATCAGCTTAAAGAACTTAGCTGGATCGAGCAGGGTTACAACCTAATCCTGCTTGGCCCTACAGGGGTTGGGAAAACAATGCTTTCAATAGGTGGGATTCATGCTATAAACAATGGCTATAAGGTTCATTTTGTGACAATGAATGACCTGGTGTACATTTTAAAGACCCAAAACATTATAAGGACTTCCAGAGCCAGGTACAAGAGGATTATCGAATCAGACCTGATCATTATTGATGATCTTATGTTTATGGCAATGGAGAAGCAGGAAGCTAATCTGTTTTTTCAACTAATAAATAAGCTTTATGGACAAACCTCAATAATCATAACATCGAATAAAGGCCCGGAAGAATGGGGGGAGCTTCTTGGAGATGCTGCAATAACAACAGCAATTTTAGACCGGATAATACATAAATGTGAAGTCATAAATCTGAATGGAGACAGCTACAGGCTAAAACACCGCAAAACCATCTTTGTAAAAAATTAGGTGTAAAAAATTATTGAACGAAAATTGCAAAAAGTTACTTGACATCTATACCTTTTCAGAACGTAATATACAGCCGGCATTAAGGAAGCCATCCAGGCTGCTTTCCCTAAGTCAGAAATCCAAAGATGAATTATTCACCAACTGCGCAATTCCTTCAAGTATATATCCTACAAGGACCTGAAGGCTTTTTCTAAGTGCTTCAAAGAAGTACATACAGAAGTAAACGAGAATGCAACTCTTGAGGCGTTATACATCATTAAAGAAAAATGGAGTAAACAGTATTTAAACCCCACAAAACAAGGGGGATCTATGCTTTCATCTGATTATTGCCCGAAAAATATGATTTCATACATAAAAATCAAACTTTCTTGCAATAGTTAAAATATAAATTTGGTTATAGTTTCCTTGCCCTAAAGGGAGCATCTATATTTAAACCAGCAAAATTATTTACACTCCCGCAAAAATGTAAGGGGTCTTTTATTTTGTGTTTCCGTACTGTCGTTTTGACGCTTACTGATTGAAATGAATTCTCTTTTCAACATAACAAATCAAAGATTGAATAGTAGGAAATTTATTAGCGTCCAAATCATCGTCTGCAAACTCAAATCCAAATGTAGATTCAATATCAACTACGATCTTAATAAATTCTATAGAATTCACGCCTAACTCTTGTAAAAAAGACTCAGCATTCAAATCTTGCAATGCTCTTTGTATCTCAAGATTTCGAATAATTATTTGTTTAATTGTTATAAAAGTTTCATTACCTTGGTAACTCATATTATTATTTCACTCCCTCCCTTAATATACTCTCGTTTTCTTCACTTATCTTCGTTTTTCGCAGAATTTCACATCGATTTGCTTAAGCTTTCACCCTAGATGTTGCATAAATCTGGTTGCTCTGTGGTTTCAGGAACAGAAAATAAACCGCATGTGTGTTTCTATCTCGGCCGTCGGGATTCCACCTCAACTCCCTGTAGCGACTC
>JAAYLC010000150.1 GCA_012522045.1 Bacteroidota bacterium | reverse complement strand
GAAAAATGAAACGGTGCTTTTTTCGATCATTGATAAACTCTTGTATTAAGGCAATGATCATTTGTTTATGTTGTTTTTATTCGTCATTGGTATGATTACGGGGCAAGGTTTTATGATGCGCAGATTGGGAGTTGGCATAGTTTGGACCCGCTGGCGGAGATGGCATATGGCTGGACCCCATATAGATATGGGTTTAATAACCCACTTTTTTATATCGACCCTGATGGGATGTTTGAAACTAGGCGAGAAGCAAGGGAACACCGGCGGGAAACAGGAATAAGTGGAAGAATCAGAAAACAAAACGATGGTACTTTTGCCATTCATCATAAGGGAACTAATGGTGCCATAAGGACTTTTAATGATAGCGAATTTGGTGCCACAACTGCTTTTGTTTTTGAGTATTCTAGCCCTAGATATTCTCAGAAAGGTGGAAATCCTGTCTATGGTTCTGGTACGCATGAGACTAGTGCTACAGCTGAAAATACTGGCCCGGGCATAGATGCAAGTCTCCTTTTGGGAAGAGGCAGCGCTGGACCTTTTGGAAGACCTTATAGTTTGGGTATGGTGGTAGCCAATCTTGTCTCCAAATTATTTGGGATTGCCCTAGAAAGCAATGAACCCACAGGTGGTCATTCCTATTCGATAGGAGATAGGGCAAATTCCAACTTAATTCCAAATCAAAGCCAAAATGAGACTAATACAATGGGGGATTCCGTTGACATTCGTGTAACCAAGTGGAAACAAATGAATTCATGGGGTGGTAGTGCAAGAACAGGTAAAAAAATTAGCGTAAGGGTTCACCCAAATGATTCTTCGGAAGTTAGAAAAAAATACGATGAAACAACGCATCCATATGGAACAAACTTAGATTGAGTTTTCAAAGTAATTCTACATGATTAATTTTAATTTAATTTTTATGAACAAAATTAAACCCACATTAATATTAATTCTGATACTTTCATTAACAAATCTTTTCTTCATTATTAATTGGTATATTGATAGAAGGCATGAAGAATACTGCTGTGCTTCTGTGATGAAAAATTTAGAAAGCAATATTGTATATGATGTTATTATATCTACCAGAAGTGATACAATAAAATTAGGAGAAAAGTATCAAGCCGCAGTTCGGTTGGCCTATGTCAATAAAAACCTATTACCCTCAGTATTAATTAACGATTCTGTTGGGAAAAACGACTGGAGCTTGAATGTAGTTACAGACACTTTAATTTTTGATGATTATTTTAACTCTTTTGTTTATGAATATACTCCAACAGAAAAGGGGAAATATTTTTGGAATGGAATACTTGCCCATAAAAATCTTGGAATTTCTGATACTTTGTATTTTCATGTAGAGTACATTGTTGAATAAAACCATATTTGGTTAAAATTCTGGGTTTGGAGTAGATTAACCCTAATAATTATTATATTCCGATTTTTTATATTGAAGCTGCCGTTTACCAGGTAATTACAAGGTGTTCCCCGCTAAGCGGGAATAGTGTTTTTGCTTGAAATATATCTTAGTTTGTAATTTTGCAAAATTTGATAGCTTTGCTAAACCAAGCCAGACAACACAGATATGATATCATACACCTATACGGCCACGGGGGTAAAGCTAAGCCAGGCCTTGCAGACAGGCAAGGGCGGCACCTCAACCCGCAGGGGGTATGCGGGGGCGTTCGTG
>JAAYLC010000120.1 GCA_012522045.1 Bacteroidota bacterium | reverse complement strand
GCAATGGCACTGAGCATGATTCTGGGAAAAGAAGGCTACACCCCCGAAAGTTTGGAAGCCAAAGCAACCATTACCATGGATACCGAAAATTTAGAACTGACCGCATCTCATTTGGTTTTAAATGCACAAATTCCTGATATTTCCAATGAGAAATTTTTGGAATGTGCCAATATGGCTAAAGAAAATTGTCCGGTGAGTAAAGTTTTAAATTTAAAAATAACCTTGGAGGCAACCTTAAACAAATAAGCTTTATTATTTTTAAAATGATTACACAAGAAAAATTAACTTCCTTTATTGAAGCGAATCCGATTTTAGAAGATGTTATTTCTTTAAAACCGATAACTTGGCTTAATCCGCAAAAGAAATTAATGAAAGAAATGCCGGAATTTTCTATCGGAATGGAAGAAATTATAGCTGTAGAAAAATTATGGGAGCGTTTTGCTCCTTTTTTTATGGCTGCATTTCCACAAACCATTCCGTCAAAAGGAATTTTAGAATCTCCTTTGGTAGAAATAAATGCGATGAAAAAAGTGCTCAATCAACAACATCCTAAAATTGAAGGCAAGCTTTACCTCAAATGTGATAATGCGTTGCCGATTGCCGGTTCAATCAAAGCACGCGGCGGCTTTTATGAAATTATGCATTATGCTGAAAATTTGGCTTTAAAAGAAGGGTTGATTACGAAGAATGACGATTATTCCAAATTTAATTCTAAAGAGTTTCGGCAATTTTTTAATCAGTATGAAATTGGTGTCGGTTCTACCGGAAACCTTGGTTTAAGCATTGGAATAATCAGTGCAAAGCTCGGTTTTCAAGTTGCCGTTTATATGTCTGCGGATGCAAAAAAATGGAAAAAAGATTTATTGCGCGAGCGAGGCGCAAGAGTTATAGAGTTTTCCGGGGATTTTTCCGAAGCCATTGAAGAAGGACGTAAACAAACGTTGGCAAAATCCAATGCTTATTTTGTTGACGATGAGAACTCGAAAGAATTGTTTTTAGGATATACGCTTGGCGCACTCCGAATTGCCCGACAATTGAAAGAACAAGGAGTTACAGTTGATAAGGAGCATCCGTTATTTGTTTACTCGCCTTGTGGTGTTGGAGGTTCGCCCGGCGGAACTGCCTTTGGATTAAAACAAATCTTTGGTGATGCCGTCCATTGTTTTTTTGTGGAACCGACGCATTCTCCTGCTGTATTGACCGGATTGGTGACCGGAGCGATGAGCAAAATAAGCGTTCAGGATTTTGGAATTGACAACCAAACGGAAGCAGATGGATTGGCGGTAGGGAGACCTTCTAAATTTGCCACTGAAATAAGTAGTCATGTCATAAGCGGAAATTATACCATAGAAGATTCAAAATTATTTATGCTCCTAACCCAGTTGATCGATGCTGAAAATATATTTTTGGAACCTTCCGCAACGGCAGGTTTAATCGGTCCGCAACGCATAGCAATGACGGATTATGCTGAGAAACACAATCTTTCTTTACAAAATGCAACTCATATAGCATGGGCTACAGGTGGAGATTTAGTTCCGGATGAAAACAGAAGGTTTTTTTATGAAAAAGGAAAATCCTTGTTGAAAAATCATTAATTGGATTTCAACAAGGATTGTTTTAAAAAATGGAGTTTATAAACTTGCTTTTGATGTTGGTACAGAGCGGTCAATTTTTTTCACCAATCCTTGAAGCACATTTCCGGGGCCTACTTCAATAAATTCTGTAGCTCCGTCTTTTATCATTTGTTGAATGCTCTGCGGCCATTTTACAGGTGCTGTCAATTGTGCAATCAAATTTTGTTGAATTTCATCAGGCAAACTTACTGCTTTGGTTGTTACGTTTTGATAAATCGGACAAATCGGGTTGTTAAATGTTGTATTTTCAATGGCAGTAGCCAGTTCTTCCCGTGCCGGTTCCATTAATGGACTGTGAAAGGCGCCACCAACCGGAAGCATCAAAGCGCGTTTGGCACCGGCCTCTTTTAGGTTTTCACAAGCTTTTTCCACCGCTTCAATTTCTCCGGAAATCACCAATTGTCCCGGACAGTTATAATTCGCCGCAACTACAATTCCGGGAATTTGTGAACATACTTTTTCTACGGTTTCATCGTCCAAACCTAAAACTGCCGCCATTGTGGAAGGAGTGATTTCACAAGCTTTTTGCATCGCCAGTGCACGTTGATAGACCAGTTTTAAACCATCTTCAAACTTTAAAGTTTTGTTGGCGACAAGTCCGGAAAATTCACCCAACGAATGACCGGCGACCATATCGGGTTGAAATTTTTCGTCTAAAACGGTTGCCAGCACGGTAGAATGAATAAAAACAGCAGGTTGAGTTACTTTAGTTTCTTTGAGTTCTTCGGCAGTTCCTTCGAACATGATTTTTGAAATTTCAAAACCTAAGATATCATTTGCCTGATGAAACAAATCTTTTGCAGCGTCTGAAGATTCATACAAATTCAATCCCATTCCTGAAAATTGAGCTCCTTGCCCGGGAAAAATATATGCTTTCATAAAAGATAAATTTAGCGCGGCTAAAATACATATTAATCAACGGGAATGAAAATAGAATAATTGGGATTCGTAAAAAGGAATATAAAATAACAGGAAGATTCCATGTTAATTCGGTTTTCCTAACCGGCTATATGTTTCGCGTAATGCTGCGTAATCATCGGTAATTACCAGCATCATATCTTCGGGATGTAATACGGTTTTTCCGTTTGGAACAAAATATTTTCCGTCTCTTTTTACCATGACTACTATGGTTTTTTCGGGCAATTTTAAATCCATCAGATGAGGCCCGTTTGACAAAGCGTTTTCAGTTATTTTAATTTCGGAAGTCACAGATTTGATTTCATCAGAGAATTCTACATCAAAATCGTGGAGTTCTTGTGCTTTGTCGGGTTCTTCAGCAAGTCCCAACCATCTTGCCACCACTGATAGCGAAGTTCCTTGTACCACTAATGAAACTAAAGTACAGAAAAAGACAATATTAAAAATCAAACGAGAATGAGGAAGTTCTGCAGCAAGTACGGTAATGGCAAAAATAATAGGAACTGCACCCCGCAATCCAACCCAGGAAACGAAAATTTTATCTTTAACACTCATCTTAGGAAAAGGAAGCAGCGAAATAAAAACGCTCAAGGGACGTGTGATAAAAATCATAATAAAACTAATAAGCAACCCGGGAATAATAATCGGAATTAACTCTGAAGGATTGATTAAAAGTCCCAAAGTGAGGAACATAACCAATTGACTCATCCAAGCAATGCCGTCAAAAAAATTAAGCGAAGAGCGTTTATGAACAAATCGTGAATTTCCTATGACAAGACCGCTGATATAAACTGCCAAATAACCGTTTCCTTTTAAAAAATAAGTAATAGAAAAAATAAAAATACAAAAGGTAACCACAAGAATGGGATACAACGATTTGTTATCTATTTTGATATTATTGTTTACGTAAACTGCTAATTTCCCCAATAAATAACCGGCAGCTCCGCCGATAATCAGTTGTAATAACAGATTTCCAAAAGCCAGCAAGTAATTGGGTTCCGTGTCCATTTGCAACAAACCTATGAGCGTTATGGTAAGCACATACGCCATGGGATCGTTACTTCCGCTTTCCAGTTCCAACATAGGTTTTAAGTTGTTTTTTAAATGCAGTCCTTTGGAACGTAAAATAGAGAAAACAGAAGCAGAATCTGTTGAAGACATTGTAGCAGCGAGTAACAATGCAGTTAAAAATCCGACTCCGGCAGATTCCATGGTCATTCCCAACACATACCAAACTGCCAGCCCGGTAAAGATTGCTGTCAGCAAAACTCCTACTGTCGCCAAAATGACTCCTTGTGGAAGTATGGGTCTGATTTCCTCAATTTTGGTATCCATTCCCCCTGAAAACAGAATGATACAGAGTGCGACCGAACTTATGGTTTGGGCAGTTTTTATATTGTCAAATTCAATGCCGACACCATCAATACCGAATACCATCCCTACTGCCAAAAACAACAACAACGCCGGAACTCCAAAGCGATGTCCGGCTTTACCTGCCAGAATGCTGATAAAGAACAGTATTGAAAGTGTCAGTAAAAATAGCTCTGTGCTTATCTCCATAAAAGTGTTTCTTAAGTAACCGAAAAATCAATTTTCCGGAGCTGCAAAAGTACAAACTCACGCAACTCAATAGGATTTAAAAAGAAAAAATATTTCTTAAACGAACTTGAAAAATAGAATGTTTTTTAGAAATTCTTGTTAATTAAAATACATTTTTTGAGATTTGATTATGTTACGAGGATTTTTTCTTATGGTAGTGGGCGGATTGCTTTTCGGTTTCGGATGGGCGATTACCGGAGCGTGTCCGAGTCCTTTATATGCACAAATCGGAACAGGAGCAACTGTGATAATCATAACACTTTTGAGTGCCATCGCAGGAACATGGGTTTATGGATTTTTAAGAGAAAAATTACCGCATTAAAGAAATGAATGTGCAAGATTAAAGGTTACTGTTTTTAAATTATTTCATGTCACATTTTTGACCTTTTATTTACCTATGTAAATATTTAATTGAAACTTTGCATGCAATAATTCGCCGGAATGCATAAACTCTTGAATGTTTTGATTCCCATAAGACAAAATCGATGAATTTAAAATTGAACAAGCCCATTTGTTTCTTTGATTTAGAAACCACAGGAACCAATGTAGCCAAAGACAGAATTGTAGAAATTGCTATTTTAAAAGTATTTCCCAACGGAAATAAAGAAAGTCATACCTGGAGAGTAAATCCCGAAATGCCGATTCCGCCCCAGGTTTCCCAAATTCACGGAATCACCGATGAAATGGTCGCAAACGAACCGACATTCAAGGAACTTGCGCCTCGCGTTTATGAACTTTTAAAAGATTCAGATTTGGCAGGATTTAATTCCAATCGGTTTGACATTCCATTGTTAGCAGAAGAATTGTTGCGTTCAGAAATTGATTTTGATTTGAAAAAAGCACATTGCGTAGATGTGCAAACCATTTTTCACAAAATGGAAAAACGAACCTTAGAAGCAGCCTATCGTTTTTATTGTAATAAAGAATTAATCGATGCTCACAGTGCTTTGGCCGATACCGAAGCTACCTATGAAGTTTTGTTGGCACAATTGGAAAAATATCCGGAGTTGCAAAATGACATATCATTTTTGGCAGATTTTAGTGCACACAAAGATCATGTAGATTTTGCCGGATTTATTTCATTAAATTCCAAAGGTCAGGAGATATTTTCTTTCGGGAAATATAAAGGAAAAGAAGTTGCCGGAGTTTTGGATACCGATCCCGGATATTTCGGCTGGCTTTTGAACGCTGATTTTCCACTTTATACCAAAAAAGTTTTAACCCGCATCAGACTTCAAAAATTAAATACCAAATTATAATTACCACAAGAACCTAAAATGAAAATTATTTGTGTAGGGCGCAATTATATCGCCCATGTTCACGAACTGCAAAATGAAGCACCATCAGAACCGGTAATTTTTTTAAAACCGGATACGGCGCTGTTGAATCCGGAACAAGGTTTTTTCATTCCCGAATTTTCGACAGAAATACACTATGAAGTGGAACTGTTGCTAAAAATCAAGAAAGTCGGCAAATACATCGACAGAAAATTTGCTCATAAATATTATGACTTTATTGGATTGGGAATTGATTTTACCGCTCGGGACTTACAACAACAATTGAAAGAAAAGAAATTGCCATGGGAAAAAGCCAAAGCTTTTGACGGCTCGGCGTTGGTAGGTTCTTTTGTGAATAAGACTGAATTTGATAATCTAAAGAACATCAATTTTTCTTTGCTCAAAAATGATGTGGTTGTCCAGGAAGGAAATTCGGCTCATATGATTTGGGATTTTGACGAATTAATCGAATTTATTTCACAATACTTCACTTTAAAAACAGGAGATATCATTTTTACGGGAACTCCCGCAGGCGTCGGAAAAATAGCAGAAGGCGATATCCTCAAAGGTTTTATCGGTAATCGGGAAATTTTTCAGATAAAAGTGAAATAAATTCTAAATAGTAATTTAACAATCGCGGAATCTTGTATTTTTGAATTATTGGAACAGCTTCAGTAAGAACATTGAAATCAATGAACCCAATTCTCACTGAATTCAATTATACAAAATGCAAAACGAACGTGATTCATCCGCTATAAAATCCACTTTGGGAGGCGTAAAACTTGTTCAAAAAATTGGTGAATTGCTGCAGGAGAAAAAACAATTTATGAGCGTTGCAGAAAGCTGTACCGGAGGAAGAATTGCTGCAGAAATCACACAGTATCCGAATGCATCTTCAACATTCAAGGGCGGCGCTGTAGTTTATGAAACCAGTTTAAAAACAAAAATCCTCGGAATTCCTGCTGCTTATATCGAAAAATACAATGTGGTAAGTGAAGAAGTTGCAAAGATGATGGCAATACGTTCCTGTCGTGTGTTCGATTCGCAGTATGCAATTTCCACTACAGGAATTGCAGGACCTTCTAAAGGGGAGGGAGAAGACCCGATCGGGACGGTCTGTATCGGAATCGCTACACCTGAAGGCGTTATAACTAAAAAATTTAATTTCGGAAAAGACCGTTCGGAAGTGATTGAAAAGGCTTTGAATACGGCGTTTGACATGCTTTATTCCGAGCTTATCAAGTGAAAAGTTTTTTTGTTTTAGGATTCCATATCGCATGGAGTCAATTTTCGTAACAATTTTATAACAAAATAATTAACAATCTTTTTGGACTAACTATGTTCGGTTAGTACAGAACCAATCGTATATTTGCGCTCGATTTTCCTCAGTTTTATCCCAGGTGAAGACAAAAAAAGAAAAATTGGTAGAAAAAATAGGTGTGTATATCGAGCATAAAGAATCGATGGCACCTTTGGCAGCTCGTATCCTTGCCACATTAATACTTCAGGGAAAGAAAGGAACGACTTTTGATTCGTTTGTGTGTGAATTAAATGCCAGTAAAAGTACTATTTCTACGCATTTGAATACGCTTCAAGCAAAGGAAAGAGTGACTTATTATACCAAACCGGGTGACAGAAAAAAATATTTTATTTTAAACCCTAATGAATTAATGAAGTCTATAGAAGAAATGATAGCACGCTGGAGAGAAGAAAAAGAGTTGCACAACGAAATTGTAGCTTATAAAAAAGAAGTAAACAGTCAATTGGCTGTTGATTCTGAAGACTATTTTGACTTAGACTTTCATACCATGTATTTAACATATCTAAATCAAGCCTCAGAATTGATGGAGTCACTAAAAGAAAAATTGATATCAAAAAACAATCAAGAATAAATTGCCTAAAATGAAAAGACAATCACTCAGATATTTTGTCCTGCCCGTGCTGTTTCTGGCACTGTTAAGTAGTTGCAATGATAAATCCAATCAACAACAACGGATGCCGCAGGCAAGACCCTATCCTGTAATTACCATTCCTTCTGAAACCATCACCGGATACGACACTTATCCGACAAAATTAGAAGGAATCATCAACAGTGAAGTACGTGCCAAAACCTCAGGATACATCACCGAAGTGTTGGTTGATGAAGGTCAACCGGTAAAACGTGGACAAATAATGTTTCGTTTGGAAACCGAATCGCTCAATCAAGAAGCGGCTGCAGCTCGGGCAAATGTGAACGCCGCACAGGTGGAAGTTGATAAATTGAAACCGCTGGTTGAAAAAAACATTATCAGTGCGGTTCAATTAGAAACTGCCAAAGCGAGATTGGAACAAGCAAAAAGTGTGTATGGCTCTATCGAAGCGAATATTGGCTATTCTACCATTAAAAGTCCTGTGGACGGTTATGTGGGTGCCATTAATTTTCGTGAAGGATCATTGGTTAGTCCCTCTTCTCCCCAACCTTTGACTACGGTAGCTGATGTCAGTCAAGTTTATGCTTTTTTCGCTTTAAATGAAAAAGAATATTTGGATTTCATTAAAAACAGCGAAGGAAAAACCTTACAAGATAAAATAAAGAATTTGCCTAAAGTAAAATTATTATTGGCAAATGGAATGGAATATCCTATTGAAGGAGTTATTGAAACGGTTAATTCTCAAGTAAACGCCAGTACGGGAAGCGTTTCTTTCCGTGCAATATTTGACAATCCAAATCATATTTTGTCAAGCGGGTACAGTGGGAAAATTAAAATTCCTACGGTTCACGAAGATGCTACTTTAGTTCCGGTGACTTCTACATATGAAAGACAAGGAATTGTCTATGTGTATCAAGTACAGGGCGACACTTTGGCAATATCAAGAACGATTGACGTTAAGGATCGGGTAGAAAATATTTACATCGTAAACGAAGGCATTAAGGTGGGCGATAAAATTGTGGCACAAGGCGTATCGAAATTGAGAAACAACACGCCCATTATTGCTCAAGAAGTTGCTTTTGACAGTATCGCAAGAGGACTAAAACCCGTATTCAAATAAAAAATTATGATTAAAAAATTTATAGATCGTCCTGTACTTTCCAGTGTCATTTCGATCATTATTTTGATTTTGGGAGTTTTGGGAATCTCCAGTTTACCGACAACGCAGTATCCGGATATTGCGCCACCTACTGTTCAAGTACGAGCCAATTTTCCGGGAGCAAATGCTCAAACTGTTCTGGAAAGTGTGATTATTCCCATAGAAGAACAAATTAACGGGGTTGAAGGAATGACCTATATTACTTCAACCGCAAGTAATAACGGTAGCGCAAGCATCAATGTATTTTTTGAACCGGATATTGATCCTGATATTGCCTCCGTAAACGTTCAAAACCGTGTGGCACGTGCCAATCCGTTGTTGCCTCAGGAAGTGATTCAAACCGGAGTCATTACTCAAAAACAGCAAACAAGTGCGTTGATGTTCCTCTCGGTTTATTCTGAAAATCCGGATTATGATGCAACATACATCCAAAACTATTTGAACATTAATGTGCTTCCCGAACTAAAAAGGGTAAGAGGAGTTGGTGATGTAAGTGTTTTTGGTGCTAAAGAATATGCGATGCGTATCTGGATTAAACCCGAAAAACTTGCTGCCTATAATTTGGAACCTGTAGATGTGACTGCTGCCATCCGGGAACAAAGTCGTGAAGCAGCCGCAGGTTCATTGGGTCAAAATGATGCACAATCATTTGAATATGTACTTACATACAGCGGTCGTTATGATGAGGTAGAGGAATATGAGAATATCGTTATCAGAGCTTTAGGAAACGGTCAATTTTTACGATTAAAAGACATTGCGGAAATTGAGATGGATGCTCAAAACTATGGGGGAATGTCTTTTATGAACGGATTCCCGAGTGTGAGTATGGGAATTTATCAAACCCCGGGTTCTAATGCCCAGGAGATTATTCGAAATATTCACTCAAGAATGCAAGAACTCCAAAAAGATTTTCCGACAGGGCTCTATTATAATGTGAATTTTGACACTAACGAATTTTTGGATGCATCAATTAATAAGGTAATTGTTACATTAATTGAAGCATTCTTGTTGGTTTTCGTAGTTGTATTTGTTTTCCTTCAAGATTTTCGTTCCACTTTAATTCCGGCAATAGCCGTCCCCGTATCGATTGTCGGAACGTTCTTCTTTCTTAATTTATTCGGATATTCGATTAACTTGTTGACTTTGTTCGCCTTGGTGCTGGCAATTGGAATTGTGGTTGATGATGCCATTGTGGTTGTGGAAGCGGTGCATGCAAAATTGGAAGAAGGAGGAAAATCTGCCAGACAAGCTACATACAAAGCAATGGATGAAATTACGGGAGCCATTATTTCAATTACTTTGGTGATGGCAGCTGTATTTGTTCCGGTAACATTTATTACGGGACCAACCGGAGTGTTTTATGAACAGTTTGGAGTTACCTTAATTGTTGCCATTATCATTTCGGCAGTAAATGCACTGACCCTGAGCCCGGCATTGTGTGCGTTGTTCTTAAAATCACATGATGAAAAAGTTCAGAAGAAAGGTCTTTTGGGTCGCTTTTTTGCCAAATTTAATATAGCATTTGAGGCAGCGACTAATCGGTATGTTCGCTCGTTGAGTTTCTTTTATAAACATAAATGGATTACAGTGGTATTTCTGGCAGCGTGTACCGCCGGAATAGTTTGGGCTTCAAACACGATGCCTACAGGTTTTGTTCCCGATGAGGACAGAGGTTTGATATTTGCTAATATCGAATTGCCCGCCGGTGCATCATTAGATCGAACTGTTGCCGCCACTCAGGAAATGCGTGAAAAAATCGTGCAGATTCCCGGAATTCGTCACGTATCTCTTGTAAATGGATTTAGTATGATGAGCGGTGCCGGAAGCAACTACGGAATTAGTTTTATTAAACTCGATCATTGGGATGAAAGAAAAGATAGTGATAAATCTGTAGAAGCCATCATTGGGAAATTATTTGCTGCTGCAGCAACCATTCCCGATGCCAACATCCTTTTCTTTCAACCGCCAAGCGTTCCCGGTTTTGGAGTGTCATCAGGATTTGAACTTCAACTTCTCGATCGTTCGGGAGGAAGCTTTGTAGAATTGGACGATGCTGCACAAGATTATATTAATGCGCTGTTAGAACGTCCTGAAATTATGTATGCGCAAACATCTTTCAATACGGATTATCCACAGTATGAAATCAATGTGGATATTGCAAAATCCAAGGAAGCAGGGGTGAGTGTAACTTCTATTCTGAGTGCATTGCAAGGTTATATAGGAAGTCTTTATACTGCTGATTTTACCAAATACGGAAAACAATACCGTGTTTATGTACAGGCACTTCCTGAAGATCGTGCATCGACGGAAAGTCTTAATCAGATTTACGTAAGAAATGCACAAAATGAAATGGCGCCGATTACACAATTCATCACCTTGGAAAAGGTTTACGGACCGCAGTCAGTAACACGATTTAACCTGTTTAATTCTGCGCGAATTAACGGAGCTGCCGCCCCGGGATATTCTACAGGTGACGCCATTAGAGCAGTTCAAGAAGTGAGTCAGACCGCATTGTCACAAGATTTTACCGTTGATTTTTCAGGATTGACACGAGAAGAAATTTCAGCAGGAAATCAAACAACATTTATATTCATTTTGGTGATATTGTTTGTGTATTTCTTTTTAGCAGCACAATACGAAAGTTATTTGATACCGTTTTCTGTGATTTTATCAGTACCCATTGGAGTTTTTGGAGCTTATTTAGTAACCAAATTAGCAGGTCTGGAAAATAACGTGTTTTTTCAAATTGCTTTAATTATGCTTATCGGACTGTTGGCAAAGAATGCAATTTTGATTGTGGAATTTGCCATGCAAAGACGCCGAGCCGGATATACCCGTGCCAAAGCAGCATTTGAAGGTGCGCGCGCACGGTTGAGACCCATTTTGATGACCTCTTTTGCATTTATTATCGGACTCTCTCCTTTAGTATTTTCAACAGGAATCGGTGCAAGAGGGAACAATGCTATTGGAACCGGAGCAGTGGGAGGCCTTTTAATCGGAACTATTTTTGGAGTCTTCATCATTCCGATTCTCTATATTTTCTTCCAATGGCTGCAAGATAAAATGAATAAAGTTCCTGACGTAATTCAGGACGATGTACAACCATTAAATGAGGGGAATCATGAAAATAGCTAAGGGCATTTTTATAATTTTTACTGCATTATCACTTCAATCTTGTTTTGTAGCAAAAGAATACAGCAGACCGGAAAATAGTGTAGACGAATCACTTTACAGAACCGATCAACTTTCGACGGACAGCCTTTCCATGGCAACAATTTCATGGAGAGAAATTTTTACGGATGAAATTCTTCAAGATTATATCGAAGAAGGATTGGAAAATAATATGGATATCCGTATCGGATTACAACAAATAAACATTGCAGAGGCTTATTTGCGACAAGGAAAAGCTGCATATTTTCCAACACTTAATGCACAAGCGGTTGCTATGCATCAAGAGTTTTCTGAAAGCAGCCAATACGGCGGACAAATTTCTTCGATTAATCAGTTTGAATTGTCGGGAGCTTTGTCATGGGAAGCAGATATTTGGGGGAAAATCCGAAGCAATGAGAGAGCAGCAAATGCAGTCTATTTACAATCTGTAGCAGCACATCGTGCAGTAAAAAGCAGGTTGGTTGCCAACATTGCATCGGTGTATTATCAGTTGCTTGCGCTTGATGAGCAAATTAAGATTACCGAAGAAACCATTGCAACGCGTACGAAAAGTTTGGAAACCACCAAAGCATTAAAAGAAGCCGGAAGTGTTACTGAAGTTGGCGTAAAGCAGACTGAAGCCCAACTGTATAATGCGCAAAGTATTTTGGTGAACTTAAAAGAACAATCCAAGCTCTTGGAGAATACATTGGCAATTTTATTGGGAAGTTCGCCTCAAGAATTTGAACGAAATTCTTTAGAAGAACAAGAAATTGATGTTCCTTTGACTATAGGAGTTCCGACAGATTTACTCAGTAACCGTCCCGATGTGATGGCAGCCGAATACGAACTCATTCAAGCATTTGAACTTACAAATGTGGCGCGAAGTAATTTTTACCCTTCTTTGACATTAAGTGCAAGTGGCGGGTTACAAGCATTGGAAATTGATAAATTGTTTGATGCAAATTCGCTGTTTGCAAGTGTTATTGGCGGACTTACGCAGCCGATTTTTAACGGAAGAAGATTCAAAACACAATACGAAGTTTCTCAGGCACAACAAGAACAAGCGTTTTTGCGTTTTAAAAATACGTTGCTTGTCGCAGGAAAAGAAGTTTCGGATGCACTCGTGGCTATCCAAACTGCCGAGCAGATAATTTCTTTAAAAGAGAATGAAAACGATGCCTATCAATTGTCAGTAGATTATTCGATGGAGCTGCTGAACAATGGTTTTGCAAATTATCTCGAAGTATTAACTGCTGAAGAACGCGCATTGGCATCAGGACTTGAAATGATTGCCGCTCAAAATGCAAGACTTCAATCTATTGTTAATTTGTACAGAGCACTTGGCGGTGGATGGATTGATTAATCTTCTCTAATTTTTTAATGACTTTATTTTAATAGTTAAGGGATGACGGGTTTATAAAACTTATCATCCTTTTTTTGATAGTTATTTTCTGATTACTTTTGATTTTTTCAAATGGTATTTATGAAAAATGTCATCATCACAGGCACATCACGTGGTATTGGTTTTGAATTGGCAATAGCGTTTGCTCAAGCCGGGCACAACGTTTTGGGACTCTCTCGCAATGCTGAACCCATAAAAAAATTAGGAATTAAATCACTGTCAGCGATAGCGTTTGACATTTCAAAGGAATCGGATTTTCATAAGCTGAAATCATACCTTCAGGAAGAGTTTAACCATGTCGATATTCTGATAAACAATGCCGGATTTTTAGTTCACGAGCCTTTTGAAAAATTGACTCAAGATGATTTTAGACAATCCTATGAAGTAAATGTTTTTGGACCGGTGGCACTTATTCAAGAAGTACTCCCTTTTATGAATAAGAATGGTCATGTGGTGAATATCAGTAGTATGGGGGGAATTCAAGGAAGCGTTAAATTTCCGGGTTTGGCAGCTTATAGCAGCAGCAAAGGAGCAATTTTAACTTTAACCGAATTGCTTGCAGAAGAATACAAAGCGTCAGGTCCAACATTTAATGCACTTGCACTGGGAGCTGTACAAACTGAAATGTTTCAGGAAGCATTTCCGGATTTGAAAGCAAATTGTGACCCAAAAGATATGGCGTCTTATATTATGGAGTTTGCATTAAACGGCAACCAATTTTACAACGGAAAAATTCTACAAGTTTCAAACAGCACGCCTTAATTTTCCAAATACAGATTCGTTAATACACGACAAATGCTTCAAACCCTGGTTCATTACAGCCTTCATTTTCTTGCACCGGGATTGATTGCTTTAATATTTTTTAGAAATCAATGGAAAAAAGCCTGGTTGTTGATGTTGGC
Source organism: Bacteroidota bacterium (assembly GCA_012522045.1). Lineage (GTDB taxonomy): Bacteria > Bacteroidota > Bacteroidia > Flavobacteriales > Flavobacteriaceae > JAAYLC01. Next base: position 10,103 of record JAAYLC010000120.1, on the reverse strand, counting down.
AACAATGCTTATTGATTTGGATCATTTGCTCGCCGATCCGATTTTTGACCCCAATCGATGCAGTATTCATTTTCATCCCTTGCATACGTATTGGGCGTGGATAATTTATGTGGTTATGATTTTTTTCAAAAAAACACGCATTGTCGGCATTGGGTTGGCATTCCATTTACTTACGGATTTTATAGATTGTATTTGGAATCGAACAATTTTCTGAATTGTAAAATTATTATATAATGAAAGGGTTTGGAATCATGACTCCAAACCCTTTCAACACTAAACCGAGTTATTACTAACTTTTGTATTTAATAATTCATTATTTCCTACCTAAAAAGCATATTTTAAAGTTCCTGAAAAACTTATAGGATCAGTTTGATTGATAAAACTGGTTCGGTATGCATTGTATCCAATTTCATTAAAAATGTTGTTTACGGTAAACTGCAAGCTCCAGTGATTGTCAAATTGATAAGCGGCTTGTACATTTACAAGTGTATAGGCATCTACATCAAAAGGTTTTTCATTGGGAACAATTCCTTCGTGTGTTATCGGTCCTTGTGACCAATCGTTAATAGGTCTTTCTCCGGTATAATAAACACCCGCACCTAACGATAAACCATTTAAAAACTGATTAAATTTATAATTAACGTAGCCGTTAAATGTATGTTTAGGCGTATTTAAAGGTGCAGATCCATACACATAAGAAGTGTGTTCTTTGTATTGCGCATCGATGTATGAATATCCGGCGATAATTTCAAGATTAGACAGCGGACGCCCTGTTAGCTCTACCTCAACTCCTTGGCGCTGATCGTTACCTCCCTTGGCATAGTAAAGAATATTTGTCCACGTTTCATCATATACAGGCAGGTTGATATTCTTGTTATTGATTCTGTAAAGTGTCAAATTAAAACGCAAACGGTCGTTTAACCAACTGGATTTAATTCCTGTTTCTATTTGATCAAAACGTTCGTTCCCTAATTCTTCTCCATCTTTGCCGAGTCTTGATGCGGTACGTGGATAAGAACTGTTGGTGTAAGAAGCAAACAAGTTAATGTTCTTAAATGGAGAAACAATAATCCCGCCCAGTGGATTGAAGGCATCGTGTCTGGTGTTTTCTACGGCAGCAATGGTTTCTGTGGAGCTGTAACGAAGTCCTACAAAGGTTTTTAACCATTCATTCCAGGAAATAACATCTTGAAGTACAAATCCGAGCGAACGCGTTTTTGCACTTTCAAAATTTCCATCGTTAAGAGTTAAGCTTGGTAAATCGTTGGATATCGGTTGAAAAACATTAATGGTATCTTGAACACCCGCAGCAAAACTCGAGGTGCTGTAACTGTTGGCTCTGTAATCAAATCCTACTTGAAAAGTGTGTGTTATAGCGCCCGTTGCAATTTTATCACCAATCAAATCAAATTGAAGCACGCTGTTTTTATCATTTCGTGTAGAGGTGCTGTAACTTCTTTGTCGGATGTGATATTGTGTTTCATCATCAACGGTAATGGCTCGACCCAATCCGGCACCTTTGTCGTCCAACATTAAATTTGAATTGTAGAAAGCACCTTTTAATGAGAGTTTATCAGATAGTTTTCTGTCCAAACGAATTGCAAAACTTTGACTTTCGGTAATTGAACGGTCATTTTCATATCCTAAAAATTGATGATAGGGCAAATCATAAATGGCATTCACATCGTTTGATGAGAGATTTACCGTACCCAAATCGGGAGTTCGGCTGTCATGAAAATAGTCCATTTCAGCTATTACCGTAGTTTTGTTGTCTATTTTCCAAGAAAGCGACGGATTAAAATAGAAACTTTCTTTACTTATTTTACTACGGTAACTATCGGTACGTTCCAGGGCTCCGTTAATTCTAAAAGCTAATGTTTTCTGACGATTTACAGGACCAAACAAATCAAAAGTAGGTCGAAATTGTCCGTAACTTCCACTTCGTAAACTCACATTTCCGCCAAAGTTGTATTTTGGTGTTTTCGTAACGATATTAATTATTCCTCCGGGACTTCCGATATCGGTGGCAACTCCTTGAGTAATGGATGCGGTTCCTTTTAAAATTTGAATATTATCGACGCCTTGCATATCTGTCAAAACTCCGACACCGCGAAAATCAGAATGAATTCGCACGCCGTTTTTTAGTATTGGAATTCCCCGAAAACCACGAGAAGACATACTTTCACGTTTGTTCCCATAAGTAGAAAACGTATAAACACCGGGAACGTTTTTGGTCGCTTCAGCAATGGTAAGTGCCCCTTGGTCTTCAATTAATCTTCCGGAAATAACCGAAATACTTTGAATTTGCTCATAAGGCTTTATTGGAAGGCGCGTAATAGATTCTATTTTATCAGGCGAATCGTTTCGGTTACCAAAAACTTCTACCTGCTCCAGTTGGTTGTCGAAAATGAGAGTGAAATTAATTACCTGTGATTCATCAGCGGTAATTTCAACAGTCCGTTCCGCCACTTGATAACCATCGGCACTTGACTTTAACGTCCAAGTTCCGGAAGGAATGTTTTCGAGCTTATAAAAACCGTTTTCATCAGCAGCTGTTCCTTTGTTTAAAGCTTCAATATAAATCGAAGCAAAAGGGATGGTTTGGTTGTTATCATCAAAAATATTTCCTGTGATGGAAGCTTGCTCCTGGGCAAAAAGTAAATTAACGAAAAAGATTAATGCTAAAGTGGTAACTGTTCTCATTATTTTTATTTAGATTAATTATAAATTGCGTGCAAATGTACTATCACCAAAGACAATAAACAAAGAGAATTTTTAAAATATTTAAGCCATGTTACAGAAGACTTATGAATCAAATTATTAACCTTAAAAAAATATTTTTAATCATGTCAAAAAGGGAAGGATTATGGAAAAAATGAGTTTCTTTGCAGTGTATGACTGAGATTCTACAAAAATATGTTCCGCAGGCATCGGTGATTCCTGTTTTTGAAATGATTAAGGAATATGGAGTGTATTTGAAAATAGTAAATGAGCGGGTAAGTCGTCATGGCGATTACAGGCGTTTGGCTACAGGACAACATCAGATTACCGTAAATGGCAGTTTAAATCCGTATCGATTTTTGATAACATTGGTTCATGAAATTGCACACCTCGTTGCATTTCAAAAGTACGGAACTAGCATTAAGCCTCATGGCTTGGAATGGAAGCGAACGTTTCAACACTTAATGATTCCTTTTCTTCGCCCAGAAGTTTTTCCATCGCATTTATTGCCCATTCTCGCACGTCATTTTAGAAATCCAACGGCTTCCAGTGATACGGATACCCATTTGGCACTTGCACTAAAAAAGTACGACCCGGAAAATGACAAAAACTATATCTTTGAAATTCCTGAAGGCAGCTTGTTTCGATTGTACAACGGTCGAATTTTTAAAAAAGGCAATAAAAAAGTCAAACGTTATGTATGTGAAGAAGTTCAGACAGGAAAATTTTATTTATTCAAACCCCATGCAGAAGTAGAGTTGATTAAAGAATAATTTAATCGGGGGAGTTTCAAATTTAATGACTATGAATCAAAACTATTTTGCAGTAATTATGGCTGGAGGAATCGGCTCTCGGTTTTGGCCGGTCAGTACTTCCAATTATCCCAAACAGTTTCACGATATGTTGGGAACGGGACAATCGCTTTTACAAAAAACCTATGCGCGTATTAATAAAATCGTTCCTGCTGAAAATATTTATATTCTTACCAACGAACGCTATTTGCAACTAACTTTGGAACAGCTTCCTGATATTTCCGAACAACAAGTAGTTCTGGAACCTGCCATGCGGAATACGGCACCCTGTATTTTATTGGCTGCATTGAAAATTCAGAAACAGAATCCGAATGCGCTGATGCTTGTCGCACCAAGTGATCATTGGATTGAAGATGAAGAAGCTTACGCCAACGATGTAATTCGCTGTTATAAAGCTTCGGAAGAAGCTGATATTCTGATGACGCTGGGAATACTCCCGACTTTTCCAAATACGGGTTACGGTTATATTGAAAGTGATTCGGAAGAAAATTTAGAAATCAAGAAAGTAAAACAATTTCGCGAAAAACCGGATTATGAAACTGCTAAACGATTTTTAGCGGATGGAAATTTTTTGTGGAATGCAGGAATTTTCATCTGGAGCGTGAAGAGTATCGTAAATTCATATAAAACCCATTTAAATCAAATGTACACTCATTTTTTCAGTGGATGGAATCAATTAAACACTCCTGAAGAAAAAGCGTTTATACAAAAAGAATACGCGAAAGCTGAAAATATTTCCATCGATTATGGAATTCTGGAAAAAGCAGAAAACGTGTATGTGAAACCGGCTACTTTTGATTGGAATGATTTAGGAACTTGGGGAGCGCTTTACGATAAACTTTCAAAAGACGAACAAGACAATGCAACCGTAAATGCTAAAGTTTTGTATAGAGAAGCTTCAAATAATATTGTTTTTACTTCCAGAAAAAAATTTGTGGTTGTAGAGGAACTAAATGATTATATCATTGTTGACAAAGAGGATGTGCTGCTAATTTATCCGAAACGAAAAGAGCAAGAAATTAAAATGCTCATAAATGAAGTTGACGAAAAATATAAATAACTCAGAAGATGAATTAATCTTCAAAATATATTATTCCGATTTTAGAGAAGGTGTTTGTTTTTTTCCCTTTTCTACGGCGATGATGCTAATGATGAAAATTTGAAAGGCATGATAAATCATCAATGGAAGCAGTATCATTCCCAAAATACTGCTGCCACCAAATAACGCCTGAGAGAAAACCGTTCCGTGTACCAATGATTTTTTCGAGGAACAAAACTGATTGGTAATTTGATCGGCATGGTTAAATTTTAAAAGCTTTCCAATCCATCCGGTAAGCGCGTAAACAATTATAAAAAGCAGAATGACCAAAATACCCATCAATACAAAATCTGTCCAATGAATGTTGTGAAACAGCTGATCCTCAAATGAACGCGCAAAGCTTTTGTAAACAATCAACAGAATGATGGATTTATCAAATAAAGTGAGCATTCGCTTGTTGTTTTTTGCCCATACACCAAAAAAGCGTCGCAACCACAGCCCGAGTAGCAGTGGGATGACAATTTCGGTTATCAGTTGTATGTATGTTTGGTTTAAATCATAATCAAAATCTGCTTGTCGGATAAACAGAAATATCCAGAAAGGTGTGAAGAGAATTCCGAGAATTCCGGAAATGCTCGCATTAAAAATAGCACCCGGTAAATTTCCTTTCGCTATAGAAACCATCACCACAGAGGAAGAAACTGTAGAAGGCAGCGCCGCCAAAAATAAAAATGAAAACCACATGAGTTCATAATCTGTATTTTTTGCAAATGGATAAAAAATTAAAATCAATAAAGGGAACAACAAAAAGGTGCTTCCTTGAATTGTCAAGTGTAGTTTCCAGTTGGACAATCCACTTTTTAGCGCTTGATTGCTTAAAGTTAAACCATAAAAAAAGAAAATGAGTGAAATTCCAATGCTGCCGATGATGTCAATGGGAATTTTGCTTTCTGAAGAAGCCGGCTGCGGATATACATAAGCAAGTATGATACTTCCAAGAATAGCAATGACAAAAGAGTCGAGTTTGATTTTTTTTAGCATAACATTCAATAGCTGTGCAAAGATACAACGTGAAGATGTACTGTATAACTTGATTTATGATTTTAAAAATAAGCAATAAATCGCCGGGAAATGTTTCTCAACAAAAAGACTATTTTTGTGAAAAATATTTTTAAAAAATTGAATTATGACAGAACCATACGTGTCAATTGATAATGAAAACGGCATAGCGACGATTGAATTTTTTCATCCGGCTCACAACAGTCTGCCAGGAGAAATTCTTTCCAAACTTGCAGAAACTATTACGTCTGCAGGAAATGATGAAAGTGTCAAAGTGATTGTGCTAAAAAGCGGTGGGGATCGAACGTTTTGTGCCGGTGCCAGTTTTACGGAGTTGATAAATATTGAAGATGCCGAAACCGGTCGTAAATTTTTTAGTGGCTTTGCCAACGTGATTAATGCAATGCGAAAATGCCCGAAATTCATCATCGGACGGATTCAAGGAAAAGCTGTTGGCGGCGGTGTAGGCGTTGCTTCGGCTACGGATTATTGTTTTGCAACAAAATATGCGGCTATCAAACTCAGTGAATTAAATGTGGGAATTGGTCCTTTTGTGGTTGGACCTGCCGTGGAAAGAAAATTGGGAATTAGCGGAATGAGTCAAATTGCTATCGATGCCAATACTTTTTACAGTGCAGAATGGGCACATCAACGAGGACTTTACAATGCACTGTTTGAATCAGTTGAAGAAATGGATGAAGCTCTAAAATCGTTTGTTGAAAATTTATGTTCATACAATCCGGAGGCCATGAAAGAAATGAAGAAAATAATTTGGAACGGCACAGATGATTGGGACAAATTGCTGGCAGAACGTGCAGAAATTTCAGGGCGACTTGTCTTATCTGATTTTACCAAAAAGGTGCTCAAAAAATACAAATAAAGTGTAGAGATGAATCAAAAAAGCCGTCCTGATGTAAATTTTACGACGGCTTTTTTGTTCTGTTTTTACGATTTATTCGTAACTTTTGTTTTCATTAATTTTAGCGTATTGCGCATTTTTGGCATTGTTTTCAGAATTTACAACCATAATGACAAAACTTAAATTTTCACCGACGTAATGGGAAGGAACAGTAAAATTATACGTTTTGCTATGGACTTCATATGCCGGTAAATTTGGAATAGCATCTCCGAAAAGATTGGAAAGTGAATTGCGCAACCCGTCATTGTGAACATAATCTTCGATGGGGTTTCCTTTTCCTTCGTAGGGGTGACCGGGTGTTTGGTCGTAATAATTTGCTTGTGGCGAGACCACACCATTTTCTAAAAGATAAACAACCAATTTGTCTCCTTGCGTTGATCCGTTTTCATAAATCACATCCACAGTCACTGAAAGATTGTCTCCGTTTAGGCGGGAGTTTACGGCAATAGAAACATCGGTGTTTTTTCCTGCCATCGAGGTTACTTCTGTTAAATTATAAGGTCGGGGCCACGGGACGGTTCGGTTTATCTGTGCTTTTGGAAATCCGTTATCAACATCAAACATGTCTTGAAGTTCTGAGATTCTGTCAAAATTCAACGGATCGGGAATAGAAGAAGATGATTTGTGAATCGCTACGACTGCCACATCTTCAGTGACTGCTCGCAATTCATCGATGGCTACAGCCACAGCCGGACAAAAACCGCACCAGGTTCCGGTATAATCTTCAACTACCACTTTACGTTTAGGAATGAAAATTTCAAAATCAGCTATGTCAGTGGTGTAAATTTCATCTTGAATTGTATAAGTTGCGTACACTTCATATTCAGCATCGACAGCAGATGAAAATACATTTCCGGTTATTTCATTTCCGTTTACGAAAAATACAGCATCATCAGAGACATCGACACCCTGGTCGTTGATTAATCCAAAACGAATTGGTTGATTTCGCAGGGCTTTCGGAAAATCTACGGTAAGTGTATAAGTATCCGGAACTAAGACTTCAAATGAGAGTTCATTGCTCGTAATATTTTCATAAGCAGCGTGGGCAACATACAACCCCGGAGTTTCAAAAAAATAGGTATTTCCCGATATTTCCTCGTCATTAATAAATATTTTGGATTCGTTGGTATAATCCACGCCGTCACTGCCTTCAACAGTAAAAACGACAGTTGTATTCATTCCAATTAATTCGGAATCAGAAGTGCCGACATCACTTTTTAAAGCGATTGAAAGATTGGAGTTGTTCAGGTTAATCGGGTCTTCCTTTCGACTACATGAAAAAACCAATATCAGAATCGATAGAAGCAAAAAGTTACGCGTCAATTTCATTTCAATAGTATTTAAAAGAGATTGCTAAGATAAAACGAAAAACAATGAACTGCATGAATTTTAAAAAATCATTCTCACAAAGACGGGAAATATATTTAAAAAACTTAATATTGCTTTTCAATTGTAAATATATCCCTTATGAAAAGAATAATATTCTTAAGTCTTATTTTTTGCTCCGCTGTAGTTTTCGGACAAAATGATGTTCCTCGAATTGATTTGCAAACACTTGACGGAAAGACTTTTAATTCGCAAGACATGAGCAGCGAGAGTGCTGTTACTATTGTTTCATTATGGGCAACTTGGTGTGTTCCTTGTTTAAAAGAACTGGATGCCATTAGTGAGGTTTATGAAGATTGGCAGGCAGAAACAAATGTAAAACTCTATGCCGTTTCCGTGGACGATTCCCGCACTTTAAAACGCGTGAGACCGCTTGTTAACGGGAAAGGTTGGGATTATACGATTTTATTAGACACCAATCATGATTTTAAACGTGCCGTTGGTGCTGCAACTGTTCCCATGACGTTGTTGGTTAAAGACAATAAAATTGTATATCGTCATTCCGGATACAGCCCGGGCGCAGAATTTGCCCTATACGAAAAGATTAAAGAGTTTTCTAATTAATTGATTCTCAATTTTCTTTGAATGAAAAAGTTATTATTGAGTGTTATAATTCTTGCATGCGGCAGTGCGTTTGCTCAAGAAAACGGCTACTTTTTTGGTGGTTTGGAATCAAACTCGCAATGGTTGTTAGATGATGAAAAATTTGATTTTCCAGCGCCTGACGAACAGTTTCGAGCCAATAATTATTTGCAATTAAATTATAGTCTCGGAGATTTTACTGCCGGAATACAATATGAATCTTATTTGCCGTTGGCACTTTACGGATATTCTCCCACTTGGGACAATCAAAACGGAATAGGCACCTATTATTTGAATTATAAAAATGAATCGTTGGATGTTACCGGCGGATATTTTTACGAGCAATTTGGAAGTGGGCTTATTCTTCGTTCTTGGGAAGACCGCCAATTGGGTATTAATAATGCATTGAAGGGAATTCGTGTAAAATACGCACCTTCAGCTACTTTTGATTTGACAGGAGTTTACGGACAAACACGTCACGGTTTTGATGTTTCCGAAGGCGTAACGCAAGGGCTGGATGCCAATATTTTTCTGAGTGATTTGTTAAATGTTCAGGCTGTTGATATCAGATTTGGAGCCAGTTATGTAGGGCGTTATCAGGCAAGCCAAAATAGTGACAGCATTCCTTCAACTGTAAATGCTTATTCAGGACGGTTGGATGTGATGTATAATAATTTTTATGGAGGAATTGAAGCAGTAGCAAAAGATCCGGATGTGATAGTTACTGATGGTTTTGTGAGTTCTCCACAGTTGTTTGACGGAACTGCTCTCTTGGTGAATTTAGGATATGCACGAAGCGGATTGGGAATCAATACAACATTCCGCAGATTGGAAAATTTTTCTTTTTATGCCAATCGATATGCAGAAGGAAATCAATATAATGAGCAATTGTTAAACTACGTTCCTGCAATCACAAAGCAACATGATTATATGCTGACTAATATTTATGTATATAGTTCACAACCAAGATTGCTGTTTGACGAATATGAACAACGTGCCGGAGAAGTCGGAATGCAATTTGACGTTTATTACACTTTTGACCGAGAATCTTCATTGGGAAAAGTGGGAACCAAATTAGCCGGTAATTTTTCGTATTGGGCAGGTATTGATGCTGATTTCAATAGCGAGGAACAAACTTACGACGTCAAGTTTATAGGAAAAGGACAGCGCTATTTCCGAGATGTAAATATAGAAGTTAAAAACCGATGGAACTCAAGATGGAGTACCGTACTTTCATTTCAGGATGTTATCATCGATAAGAGTGTTTCAAAAGGAGGGATTTTAGGAAGTGAAGGCGATATACACGCCCAAATAGCAGTGATCGAAGGAATCCGTAGGTTTGACAGGGGTAAGTCGCTTACAGTAGAGTTGCAGCATCTTTGGACGGAACAAGACGATAAAAATTGGGCAGCTGCTGTTGTTCAATACAGTTTTAATCCTTATTTTACAGTGTTCGCAGCAGATTCATGGAATTACGGAGGAGAAAATGAATTGCATTATTACAACATCGGAGGAAGTTATTCTAAGGGACGCGCACGACTCGGCATTAATTACGGCCGTCAGCGTGGGGGACTGATATGTGTAG
>JAAYLC010000109.1 GCA_012522045.1 Bacteroidota bacterium | reverse complement strand
GTTTATCCTTATCCTTTATAATAGCGTTCAACCTTTCCTGCTGGCTCGTCAGCATCTCAAGAGCCGACTTGAGGGCTTCCATCGACTCTTTGACTACCCCTGCCGTTGCCGAGCCTTCAGTTTGTTTTCTCAAATATAAGCCTGTTATCGTACCTCCACTAACAAGGCTTATTACTGCCGTCACTATATATTCCCAATTCATTTTATATCAAATTTTATTTTATTCCCTATCAGGAGTCTTTTAATCTCCGATAAATCATCTGTTTCAATATGATAAACATTTGAGTTTGTTTGCGATAAAATTGCTTGCAAGTATTCGTTGCTGTCAAATAATCGTTGAAACTTTGCTAAACTGCCGAATTTTATGTATAATTTCATAATGTTTTATTCATTGAGTAGTCCCGAAACAATTAAGTCAATCGCCGAACCGCTCAAGTCTGGATTGCTTGAAATTAAGTCTGCACATTCATCCTGATTAAAAATCTTCGTGTCGATATCAACCTCTTCACTTAACCACTTTTGCATTACTGGTCTGAAAGCCTCATCCCATTCTTTTATGCTGTCACCCTCTTTCCAGTCGGCTGGCTTCACCTGTTCGCTAATTTCCTCCCTCGCTTTTTCAAACTCTTCAAAAAGTGATTTTAACTTCACTCTTAACATTATATATTTGACTAAAGCCTCCCGGGATAGATTGCCATTTTTAATATCTCGAATTAAGGCAAATAGATTTATTGCGTTTTCTTTTTTTATCATAACTCTATTTTTTTTAAACTTCCTCTTCAACATTTAAAAAGTCATTAAGCCTACTCGCCCAATCGTGAATGTCAAACTCTTTGCCGTACAAACTAATATTTACCCCGTGCTGTGAGATGTGCGCTGAACCTACTTGCATCTCATTCTCATCAATTATATTATACTCAATTGATACAGTTTTTTCAACTTCTTCCTCAAGTTCGTTCAGAGCTCTTTCGATTGTCTCTTTTACTAATTTTGTTTTCATGTCTTTGCTTTTTATTTTGTTATAGTAATTTTTTTACCTGTTTAAAATAGACACCTTCCGCTCTCCTTGCCTCCACCTCAAACGGTCTGTTTTCATGAGCTACCAGGTTAGTATATTCCACTCCATTGTAAATAGCTTTAGTGTTATCATAGTTGAATTTCAACCGTCCCTCCATCATTTGCTTTACGTGCCACATTTCATGAATAAACATCCTTATGTTGAAGTTATTTATTTTATCCGAACGCAATATTTTTTCATTGACAAATATGATGTATTCGCATCCTTGTTTAACTGCATATGCGTTGGCATCAAAGTTCAGCTTCATGGGCATAACGTGAACAACATTTTGAATACCAAGCACATGAGCAACGGTGTTCACCATTCTTTTAACGTTTGGTATGTCAAACCCTATATTTATGGGTGGAATTATATTTACTATGGATGCTTTTTCTTTCATAGGTATTACATTTCTTGAATTATATTTGCTTCAGTTGTGAAAGGATATGCACCTCCATTATTCCAACACATCTTCCAAGAAGGAAATTGACTTCTGGTAACTATCCTTGTGCCACTGTAAACTGTGGCTGGCATACCTGCCCCTGTGTTTGGTAATGTTAGTGTGCCTAAATTTAATAAAATCTCGCCCTGTTGCATTGTTGAAGTACATTCATTGCTCCAATTTCTTATCCTTATAGAACAATTTAGAAGAATTACAGATGAACCAGTTTGATTAGTTCCTTTAACCGTGTAAATTATTTGATTTGGATTAGAATCATTCCAATGAGCTTCAATACCTATTAGTACTGTATTGCTTACACCTCCCACGGGGTAACCAAAACGAAGATGATTAGGTATGCCCCTTAAAGAGCTTGTGGTTGTTCCAGCGTTATTTGTAAAAAAAAGGAAAGCATTGTAAATTCCAGCACTTAATACTGGTAATGGAGACCGAGT
>JAAYLC010000041.1 GCA_012522045.1 Bacteroidota bacterium | reverse complement strand
CCTCTATGGCTACTTGTGATTTAAATTCACTGCTGAATTTTCTGCGGGTTCTTTTCATTTTTTCCATTGTTTAAAGTTAATAAAATTTTCAACTTAAACACTGGTCTAAATTTGTCGAGGTATTATAGCATCGCGTACCTCTTACTATTTGTCTTTAATTCAGCATCATATTGATACATCAAAATATCATCTAAAAGTTCTTTTTTACCAACATAATCTGAAGCACAGCTATAGACATAGTCTTCTGCGTCTTCTGCTTTATAAACTAAACCTGCTTCTGCCGGATTATTGTGCATACATTATTTTATCTCAAATAACCTTATTGCTCCATAACGCTAGGGGGATGTTATCGTATCTCCAAAACTGATACTCTTTCACATTAGGTAATTTTGCAACAGCTTTTTTTTTAATTGTTCCAACAGAAATTTCTTTCGGCTCATAAATATACCGATAAACAAACACTAAAACCAGGTTATTTTATTGAGACTGAAACCCGTCATAAAGAAAAGAGATTCATGGCACGCGAAAAATTCACGAGCCAGCGGTTTTATTTTAAACTTTTAATTTTTGGATTATTCCTTCAGAAATGAAAACACAACTTGCTTAAAACAGGCTAAAGACGAGATTCTATTTTAATAATTATCCTGTAAAAAGGACATTGCGTAGCCGTTATCACTGTAAGTCACAATTTTTATTTTGGATTATAATCTACAAATTCAAATTTCAAATTTTGTGCTATACCTTGTGCTTCTGATAACGCCTTATTTTTATCTTTAAAATCAGTAATATTTAACCGTTTTCTGTGATTTTTATTCAGTAAGCATATTCTATATATTTTTTTTCTTTCCGTGAATTGAACTCCGGTGTGACTATATCCATAACTTTTTTGGTTTAACCGAAGTAGTAAAACATATGAATACTCATGTAGAGTTTTCCATTTTCCGAATTTTAAAAATAAAATTGCGATGTAATGTTTAATTCTCTGATTCTTAAAATCTACAATTGTTCCTTTTCGAGTAAACACCACTAAAATTCCAAGGAATAGAACGATAATCCCAACATTTGCCCTTGAGTCAAAAGTTCCTAAAAGTATAATCCCACACAGCAGTAAAGTTATTCCAATAATTATAAACATTAACGGAAAAACGCTTTCCCCTTTATAATCACTTTTCATTTTCTTATCAAACTGAAATGATGGCATCAAAGTTATAAATTTGCTTTCGTTTCACCTCCGAAATCTTGTATGAACAGGGTTTTAAATCGGGAAGAGTAAATTGATAGTTTTTCATTTTAATCGTGAATAGCAAATCGATAATTTGTATAATTTTTCATTATCTCGGAAGAATTTCATATAATCTTCGCTGTCTAATTTTTGATAATTTAATTTTCCATTTTATACGCCAGTTTGCGTTAGGGATTGCAGTGGAAATCCTTTTTGTTCGTTCCTCACAAAAAGATTGGAACGGAAAGCCCGACCGAAGGTAACGCCCATATCGTTTTTCAAAACATTTAAAATTGTAGCCAATGTTTTTCCTTTGTTGTAGTTCCTCAACCCTTTTACATTTTCTATAAAGGTAGCTTTTGGCTGTTTTCTTTTAAATCCATTTTCAAGTTCTTAATCTCACTTTCAATTTGAAATACGCAGGATACTAAATTTCTCACTATGTCTATGCTCCAAAATCGGATTAAAATCCAACTCTTATAACACGGAGTTTTTTAAATTATTTTTTCTTAAATCAACTATCTTAAACAAACTGTAAAAAAAATCCGATGCCGAAAATTGAAAAACAGGGCGCGCTTCCCTTCTTTTTCTGAACAAGGTTTCTGTCAAAAATCCGATTACAGGGTGGAGAAATCAATACGCTAAAAAAAAAGGCTGTTGAGAAGTTCAAAAGGATTAAAACGAATTCATCCGTGTTTAAACATTTTAATCGGAGCATTTCCATGCTCGGAAATTTGCTATGCAATCAAAAAAATGAAGAATAAAAATGTTCTGCAAAGTAACGGTACACGCTGTTATGCTTGGGGTTTTAATTTAGCGGCATACATTTTTTTAAACTTGGTGAGTTTGGGAGAAATTACCATCTGACAATAGCCTTGCTCGGGATTTTGTTCATAATAATTATGATGTTCTTCTTCTGCGGGATAAAATGTGTCCAATGGTGATAATTCGGTGACAATAGGATCGTTATACACAGTTTTCATGGCTTCCAATACGTGTTGTGCCGTTTGTTTTTGCGCTTCATTGTGGTAAAAGATCACCGACCGATATTGGGTTCCGACATCGCCTCCTTGCCGATTTAAAGTCGTTGGATCATGGGTGGTCATAAATATTTCCAACAATTCTTTATAACTAATACTATTGGGATTAAAATGCACTTGAATGACTTCGGCATGCCCTGTCAATCCGCTGCAAACTTCGCGATACGTAGGGACTCCCGGGGCTGTTCCTCCCGAATAGCCCGGAATTACCTTTTCTACGCCTTGCACTTTATCAAAAATGGCTTCGGTACACCAAAAACATCCACCGCCTACAGTCATAATTTCCATAATGAAAAAATTTAAAATTTGGGTTTAAAATTAACTGTTCAAGTGGCTATTCGGGGTCAAATTTTTGTTAAAAGAACTGCGATTTAAAAAGGATAGCCAATTGCAAAATTAAACACGGTTTCTTTGTATTGAAATTTGTAACGCGCATCTTTTTCTCGGGACGGATCGTGAAAAGGTGCGGCAAAATCAAATCGCAGTACAAATCCTTGTACATCCACTCTCACCCCCACACCGGCACCCATCCCCAGTTCATTTATGAAATTGGAAGTAAATTTATCTAGATAATT
>JAAYLC010000128.1 GCA_012522045.1 Bacteroidota bacterium | reverse complement strand
GTACACACCTCATCGATTACGCCTCCAGCAAAGGTGCTATCACGAGTTTTACGCGTTCATTGTCACAAAACTTAATCGAAAGAAAAATTCGTGTAAACGGAGTTGCGCCCGGCCCTATCTGGACGCCCTTAATTCCGGCAACTTTTGAAAAAGTTTCGGATTTTGGTCAGGATTCTCCAATGGGAAGAGCCGGTCAACCCAGTGAAGTTGGTCCCGCATACGTTTTTTTAGCAAGCGAAGACAGCAGTTACATTACCGGACAATTTATTCACATTAACGGCGGTGAACAAATTGGAAGTTAAACCGATAAATTTGCTTTTCCTGACTTTATTAGCTATTTCTTAAAACGAGAAATTTATATTTTTAATTAATGCATTTATTTGCGAATCGATAATTCTGCTGCAAACTCATTATTTTCCGAGTATTGCATTAAAATTACACAGAATTTTTGTTAACCAAATCAATTATATGCATTTGTTTTAAGAAACAAATTATTAAAACTTTAGTAATTAATTAAATATTAAAGAAAAACCTCCTTTGTATCTTGATGCATATTTTATAAATGCATTTGCTATGAAGGCATATACTGAAAAAAGAGACTTTACAAAAACTCCTGAACCAAAAGGCGGAAAAAAGAAGCGTACCTCTAAAAATCCGGTTTTTGTCATTCAAAAGCACGCTGCTACAAATCTGCACTACGATTTTCGTTTGGAGATTGATGGAACCTTAAAATCTTGGGCTGTTCCCAAAGGTCCCAGCACCAATCCTTCTGACAAAAGAATGGCAATTCCCACTGAAGATCATCCTTTGGAATACGCAAATTTTGAGGGGAACATTCCCGAAGATCAATATGGTGGCGGAACCGTTATGATTTGGGATAGAGGGAAATTTAAAAATCTAAAGAAAAACGACGCCGGAGAACGCATATCGTTAAAAGAATCCTATGATTTAGGAACCATTGAAGTATGGTTAAACGGAGAAAAAATAAAGGGCGGTTATGCTTTGATTAAAATGAAAAGCGGAAAAATGAAAGGCAATTGGCTGCTTATCAAAATGGATGATTCTGAAGCTGATGCAAGAAGAAATCCAACGAATACACAAAATAAAAGTGTCGTTTCAGGGAGAACTATGAAAGAAATTTCAACTGAAAGTAAATAACCAATTCAAAAAATTATTCATATGACTACAATTTCAAAAATAGATATCACCAATCCGGATTAAATTTATTATCCTAAACTGGGAATCACCAAGCTCCAAGTGGTTCAGTATTATAAAAATATTGTTTCGAAAATTCTTCCTTTTTTATACAATCGACCGCTGACATTGGAACGCTATCCCGATGGAATTCACAAAGAAGGATTTTATCAAAAAAGTGCTTCGGATTATTTTCCCTCATTTGTAAAAACTGAAAAAATTGAAACCGAAGACGGAAACATCAATCAAGTGGTTTGCAATACCAAACGAACATTAATTTATTTGGTAAATCAAGGAACTATATCATTTCATATTTGGAATTCTAAAATTTCAATGATCAACAAAACCAACAAAGTCGTTTTCGATTTAGATCCCTCAGAAAATGATTTTGAAAGGGTAAAAAAAGCTGCTGAAATTTTAAAGGAATTTCTCCACCAACGCGAAATTGAACCCCATTTAATGACAACCGGAAAAAACGGACTACACGTTTGGTATAAAATTCGAAGAACCAAAACGTTTGATGAGGTCAGAGAGGAAACAAAAATCTTAGCCAAAAAATTAGAAAAAGAACATCCGGAGCTGTTGACGACTTCAGTAAGAAAAGAAAAACGCAAGGGAAAAGTTTTTATAGATTACCTGCGAAATTCCTATGGGCAAACAAGTATCTGCCCCTATTCCCTGCGTCCAAATAAATCTGCCGGAATTGCAACTCCGATTTCTTGGTCCGCTTTAAAAAACTTGAAAAGTGCTGATTTCTATAACATAAATAACATAAAAACGTGATTTGTAGTTTATAATCAGTTTCAATTCACGCTTGATAAAAACATTCAATTTAATCCGGAGTATCCGTAATCGGATTTGCGCGACGCCATTGCTGATAGCGCTCATATTGCTGTTCATCCAAAAGATTTTTCATTAATTTATCTTCTTGTTCCATTTGTTCATAAGGATTCATCTTACGGTTCGAATTTCTTGAATGATACAATCTTTGGATCTCCTTCCAATTTGATTTATAATTTCTGATTTGATCGGAATCCATTTTAACAGCCTCAAACATGGCGTTATTTCGCGCTTCCATTCTTTTAACTTCTTCAGCGGAATTTCTCCCTTCACGTGCAATTTCTGTGGTTCTTTGAGTTGCAACCGGATTGGCATCTCTCGTTGTTGTACTTTCATTACTTACATTTTTAGAAGTCCCACATGAAATAAACACACTCAAGAAAATCAAAAGATTTAAAAATTTTAAGTTTTTCATAATTTATAGCTTTTTGGATTTAAAAGCTAAGATATTACCGATTTCAGTTTAATTCTGTTAACCAAAACAGAATATCCTATTAAATAGTTGTGAATTTATGAATCATTTAAAACTTCCTTATGACAGAATTCCGCAACTTTTAAATATTCTCTCTAAGTTTGTAAAGTGAAATAAACATTTGTGCGCAACTGCAATTGAATTTTCGACTAACATCAGAGATTTATGATTTCTTGGCATCAATACCTACTTGGAATTTTACTTGTTTTGGCAGGAATGAATCATTTTCGAAAGCCCACACTTTACGAAAGAGTCATTCCTCCTCGTTTTCCGGCAGCAAGTACCCTTATTTTAATCACCGGAATTGTCGAAATGATTTTGGGTTTTATGTTATTGAATGTCGGAACACAACAATACGCTGCGTGGGGAATTATTTTTCTGTTAATCAGCTACTTTATAATTCACGTGTATGTGCTTATGAACAGAAAAACCTTTCCGAAACTCCCAAAGTGGACTTTGTTTTTAAGTATGCCGATTCATTTGTTTCTAATTATTTGGGTCGTAAACTACTTATAATGAAGCGCTTTTGGCGTTGTTAATTGCATGTAGCTGTAAACTTAAACTTCAATTATTATCTTTACTCAAAAAATCTATGAGAAAAGTTGTTATCGGTGACATTCACGGAGGATTACGCGGATTAATTCAAGTTTTAGAACGTGCAAATCTTCCTCCGGAGACACAATATATTTTTATTGGAGATTATGTAGACGGCTGGAGTGATTCTGCTGAAACTATTCGCTTTTTAATTGATTTTAAACAAAAGAACAATTGCATTTTTATTCGCGGAAATCACGATGAACTTTTATACAATTACCTGAAAAACAATGATCAAAATGAAGTTTGGCTCGCTCATGGCGGTGCCAGCAGCTTAGAGAGTTATAAAAATATTTCTTCATCCGAAAAACAGCAGCACCTGCATTTTTTGGAGAATTTAATAAACTATCACATTGATGATGCCAACCGGTTGTATGTTCATGCCGGATTTTTCAGTATTCACGGCCCGCAATACGAATATTTTCCAAACATTGTTTATTGGGACAGAACTTTGTGGGAAACCGCTTGTGCGTTAGATACATCATTGCCTACCGATCACATCAGATATCCTAAGAGATTGAAGTTATTCAAAGAGATTCTTATTGGCCATACACCTGTAACCCGAATCGACTCAATGATTCCCGTTAATTTTGCCAATGTTTGGAATGTGGATACAGGTGCAGCATTTAAAGGAAAAATCACCATTATGGATGTTGAAAGTAAAGAATTCTGGCAAAGTGAAGAAGTTTACAAATTATACCCTCAAGAAAAAGGAAGAAATTAACCCACTGTTTTTATAGTTTTCACTTTAAGAAACTTATCTTTGTTCACATAAATTATTTTTTTCATGAAATTAAAGAATATCCGATTGGAAGTCATGCAAACGATAGAAAAGGAAGTTGAATCCTATATCGATAAATATCTTATTCCGGTCGAAGAAATATGGCAACCCACTGATCTACTTCCCGATTTCCAAAGTGAAAATTATATGGAAGAAGTTCAGCAGATACGCGAAGAAGCTAAAGAACTCGGTTATGATTTTTGGGTAGTCTTAGTTGGTGATATGGTTACTGAGGAAGCGCTTCCCACCTATGAAAGTTGGTTGATGGATATGGAAGGTGTGGACCAACACGGAAGAAACGGTTGGAGCAAATGGATTCGTCATTGGACGGGTGAAGAAAATCGTCACGGAGATGTACTTAATAAATATTTGTATTTAAGTGGAAGGGTGAATATGCGCGAAGTCGAAATCACCACGCATCATTTGATTAATGACGGGTTTGAAGTAGGTACCGGCCGCGACCCCTATCGCAATTTTGTCTATACCAGTTTTCAAGAGTTGGCTACTAATATTTCTCATAAAAGAGTAGCTCAAATTGCGCGAAAAAAAGGCAACAGAATGCTCTTTAAAATGTGTAATATTATTGCAGGCGATGAAATGCGACACCATCTTGCTTATCGTGAATTTGTGAAAACAATTTTCAATTATGACGCCAGTGAAATGATGCTTGCATTTGCCGATATGATGAAGAAAAAAATTACGATGCCTGCACAAAATCTTAGACAGAGTGGCGGAAAAATGGCTTCGGCTTTTGATGATTTTTCGAATGCAGCACAACGATTGGGAGTATATACCACCTATGATTATATCGATATCCTTCAAAAATTAAACGAATATTGGGAACTTCCCAAAATTTCCAATTTAACTGATGAAGCTGAAAAAGCACGGGATTACTTAATGAGACTTCCGGAACGTATGAAACGCATTGCAGACCGCATTACTCTTCCGCAAGATTCTGCCAGATTCAAATGGGTTCAAGACAATGGAACTTTATAAATCCATAATTATAAATAAAATAACTCGAAAGTTTTTTCTTTTAGGTTTCTTATTGGTTTTTGCTTCGTGCAATTCCACTAAAAGTGCTGTTTTTACCCAATCACCTCCGTTTGAAATTCAGCAGACTTCTATAGTTAAGGAGCCTAATGAAACCATTATTTATATCAATTTTCATAAATTGCCTGAATCGGTGCGGATTCATGAAGTGCATTATCAAAAGATGATTGCCAAAACAACTCAGGTTGAATCCTCAGAAAATACGTTTAAAGCTGTATTTTTCAATAATACCAATTGGAATCTTTCTGATAATCCTGAGGAAGAAGCCGCGAATAAAATCCAACTGAAAAGTGAATTCGATATGGATGAAAATCATTTCATTATCGGATATTTTTACAACGGAGAAAAATATCTGTATAAGGCGAAGCTTGTTCAGAAACCGATGGATTAAACTCATAAAATTTTATTGAATTGACTGTTCTTCATCTTGATACCAATCACCCTATCTTAATTGCTACTTTAAAAAACGCGGGATTTCATAATCATGAAAATTATACGGCGGGCAAATCGCAAATAGAACGGGAAATTTATCAATACGATGGAATCGTAATTCGCAGTCGTTTTAAAATTGACAAGCAATTTTTAGATGCTGCAAAAAATCTAAAATTTATAGCGCGTGTGGGTGCCGGACTCGAAAGCATCGATTGTGAATATGCCGAAAAACGAGGAATTAAATTAATTGCTGCTCCCGAAGGTAACCGCAATGCAGTGGGCGAGCACGCTTTGGGAATGTTACTTTCCCTTTTAAACAATCTTACGCGTGCAAACCATCAAGTAAAAACCGGACATTGGGAACGAGAAGCGAATCGTGGCGAAGAATTGGACGGCAAAACAGTGGGAATTATCGGATATGGAAATATGTGAAAAGCATTTGCAAAAAAATTAAAAGGATTTGATTGCACTGTTTTGTGTTATGATATTCTCGAAAATGTAGGTAATGAAAACGCGAAGCAAGTGTCGCTTGAAACTCTTCAACACGAAGCGGATATCTTGAGTTTGCACGTTCCATGGACTCCTTTAACCGATAATATGGTAGATAGTTCTTTCATAGAGAAATTTCATAAACCTTTTTGGTTTATAAATACAGCACGCGGAAAATGTGTGGTCACTTCAGATTTGGTAAAAGCTTTAAAATCAGGGAAAATCAAAGGTGCCGGCTTGGACGTTTTAGAATTTGAAAAACTATCGTTTGAATCTCTTTTTGAATCCGAGGAACTTCCGGAAACACTCAAAGAATTAGTTGCATTTGACCGGGTTATTCTTTCTCCTCACATTGCAGGTTGGACATTTGAAAGCAAAGAAAAACTTGCGCGCATCATTGCCAATAAAATCGTGGCACAATTTGCTTAGACAATAGTCAATGAACTTTAAATCAGGGATTATCTGATTTTCTTTCAGCGGGTTTCTTCTCGTCCCTCGGTCCTCTTTTATAAATTATCAGACCGTTTAAAAAATTTCTCAAAAACTGATCTCCGCATTCCATATATTTCGGATGATTTTCATTCCTGAAAATTGCTCCCAATTCACTCTTAGTCAACTTAAAATCAACCAATGAACAAATATGAACAATATCGTCATCCTTCAACTTCAAAGCGACACGAAGCTTTTTCATAATGTCATTATTTGTCAATGCCATAAATAAATTTTAATTATTTCTCACGAAAATACATGCTTTCCTGCAACTTCCTTTAAGGGTTCGTTATTTTTTTAATAAAGTATCCTTAATTCATTGAAATTCAATCGCATTGATTTTATAGTTTTATAGAAATCAATAATAAATGCTATGAAAAAGTCAAAAAGAAAACCTACAGAATTACAAAAAGAAAACCTCAATAAAGACACTTCTGATACCGCTTCAAAAAAGGAAAATCTCCCATACAATCCGGAAGTCACCCCACACGATTTAGATATTTTAAAACAAGAAAACATTCATGGAGATGGCGGAGACGATCAGCAATTGAGAGAACGTGAAGACAAAGTTGATTTTACGGGTAGTGAATTGGACGTACCGGGAAGAAACGAAACTCAAAATCCAGACCCTCGTGAACTTCCGGACGAAGAGAATGAATTATACAGTCGTGGAGCAGACAATTCTACCAATCAAGAATAAGTAGTTGCTATTCTATTGGCACCATGTAAACCGGAATTTTGGTTTTTTCGAGTACCGAAGAAGCCACTGTTCCCAAAAATATTTTTTCTAAGGTGCTGTAACTGTGTGTCCCCATAACAATTACATCGGCATTCCATTCCTCGGCATATTTTAACAGCGCCTCGGAAGTATCCCCTTCCGTAATATGAATGGAAACGTTTTCGTCGTTTAAGATTTTTGCCGTTTTTTCAAGGTACTCTTGAGCCATTTTTACGACATCTTCTTGTGCCTGATAATTCATTGGGTAAGAATAGCCTTCATATCCCATAAAGGATTCAAATTGAACATCATAAAAGCGAACGTCAGAAAGGACATGAATGAGACAAATGTCTGCTTCCATCATTTTTGCAAGCTGATGACCACTTCGGATTACTTTTTCAGCATTGGGATGATAATCTACTGCGATAAGAACCTTTTTCATAAGTTGTCTTTTGATGAATAGTGACTTAAAAGTACAATATTTTTATGAAAAGGGATTACTAAATTTAAATAGAAAGAAAATAAATTAATCAGAAAATTACTGTTTGACGATAATTGCAGTAGCTTTTCTTCCCGTCAACAGATTCCATTCATAATTTGCCAAAACAGTTCCAGTTTCATCGCGAATTTGCAACTGTGCGGTATTCGGACCGGAAGTACCTTGATTTAAAGCTTCAAATTCAATCCGATTGAAGCCGTCTTGTAACGTAATATCCAATCCGCGAAATTGGGCGACCAAAACTTCATTAGCAACCACAACATCTCCATTTACATACACTCGCACGCGATCCCCATCGACATATTCGTGATCGCGATACAAAATGGATACCGTTTCGGCTTTGGTTTTAAAATCACCGAGATACATGTCTTTGCCATACTCGGGTTTGATGTCTTTATCTTGAGAAAAATATTTGGGAGTAATATTGGAATTGTATTCTTGAAACTCATCGTCAATCATGCTAAAAGGCTTTTCTTCTTCCTTTCCTAGTGTAGATTGGTTTGATGGTGTTTTTCTAGGAAAATTTAAAGAACTGTTATCATCTCTGAGAATCTGAAATCCGTTTGAATCCGTTCCTCTGCTTGCAGGAATATCAATTTGCGGAGTTAACGGAGAATCAATTTGAGCCATCAAAGATGTCGAAACAAGAAGAATCATAAAAAATAAACAGCCTCTCATAAATCTTTTCTTTGGAATATTACAAAAAACGAACCAATCTCATAACTCTGTGTTTGTTTTATTTTTGTTCTGCTTGGCCTCCTGTTCCGCAGCTTGCTCGGCTTCTTTCTTTTTTCTTTTCCGATAAACAAAATAAAGCACAACAATCAGAATGGGTAAAACAATATATATTATTATATTTTCCATTCTGGAAAAATCCACCGGCTTATTATCCGGATTCGGAACATTGGTGCCAATCTGTGCATTTATGAATTGTGAAAGCAATATAAATGTACCGATGAGTAAATTTTTAAATATCTTCATAGTTTTTTTTGGAAAAATAAGAATTTAATAGATACGATTCAAAATTTAACATTTCGTGTTAAGTATTTGGAAATGTGCAAATTTTGTTGTATCATGGGCTGTTTTTAAAAAGCTAATCCTAATATATATATGAGACAACTTAAAATCACTAAGCAAGTAACCAACCGAGAGACAAAATCATTAAACAGTTATTTGCAAGATGTAAGCAAGATTGATTTGATTACAGCCGAAGAAGAGGTTGAATTGGCACAACGAATCCGAGAAGGCGATCAAGCCGCCTTGAACAAACTAAGTCGCGCCAATCTTCGTTTTGTAATCTCCGTGGCGAAACAATACCAAAATCAAGGATTGAGTTTGCCCGATCTTATCAATGAAGGAAATGTCGGATTGGTCAAAGCTGCCAAACGATTTGACGAAACCCGTGGGTTTAAATTTATTTCATACGCCGTTTGGTGGATACGACAAGCGATTCTTCAAGCCATTGCCGAGCAATCACGAGTTGTTAGGTTGCCATTGAATAAAATTGGCGATATCAACAAAATTAAAAAGGCTTCAATCTATCTCGAACAAAAATTTGAACGTCCACCCACAGCTGCTGAAATTGCAAAAGAATTGGACTTTTCAGAAGCCAAAGTAAAAAGTTCATTAAAAAATGCTACGCGTAGCCTTTCTATGGACGCACCTTTCCAAGAAGGAGAAAATGATAACAATCTGTACGATGTGTTAAGTTCTTCAGAAAGCCCAAATCCTGATAGAAAGTTGCTTCACGAATCGTTGCAGATTGAAATTAACAGAGCATTGGAAACCTTGGCACCGCGCGAAGCAGATGTTGTCAAACTGAATTTCGGTTTAGGTGGACAACCCCCGATGACACTGCAAGAAATTGGTGATACATTTGACTTAAGTAGAGAACGCGTCAGACAAATTCGTGAAAAAGCAATTCGACGATTACGACACACTTCAAAAAGTCATATTTTAAAAAAATATTTGTAATTCGATAGACGACTTATCAAATTACCGTTTTTAACGGGTGTGATTTCCATTTTTTTACTCGGAAATCATACCCGTTTTTTGTGTTTCATTTATCGCGCTGTGCTCCAAATCGATTTTCCGCAAATTATTCGTCTTAAAGATTAAAGAATATCAAAGTTTTCTTAACAACAATTATTCGTTGCGTGAAATTTCTATCTTTATATAAACTAAATCCAAAAAACGATGAGCATCCTACCGGACGAATATGACAAATACATTCGCTTTTTCAGTTTTATCATAAAATATTGGAACAGTCAGCTTTTCGCGGCAGTAAATGATGATGACGCAAATTTAGAAGAAATACATCCAAAAGATTTAGATCCTTCTCCTGAAGAACTAGCCGAAGATTTGCAGAATATGGGACCTACCTATGTAAAACTTGGTCAATTGTTATCAACACGACCAGACATGCTGCCCCAACCCTATCTCGATGCTTTAGCTGAGCTTCAAGATAACGGTGAGGTTATTCCGTATCATGAAGTTGAAGCGCTATTTTTAGATGAAATCGGCATTCGGATTTCGAAAGCTTTTGAAAGTTTTGAAGAGAAACCGGTGGCAAGTGCTTCCATTGGTCAGGTTCATTTAGCCACCTTGCGTTCCGGAAAAAAAGTAGCCGTCAAAATTCAGCGTCCCGGCGTAAAAAAAAGATTTGTAGAAGACTTGGAAACCTTGATGACCATCACCGAAAAAGCAGAAAAATACAGTGAAACTGCAAGAAATTTTTCCGTTCATGAAATTATAGAAGAGCTTCGGTACATCTTACTACAAGAATTGGATTATAATCAAGAAGCTCAAAATTTACGTTTGCTAAAAGAGAATTTAAAAGATTTTAATCACCTCTTTGTTCCAGCACCAATTCCGAATTATTATTCACAAAGAGTGTTGACCATGGAATACGTTGACGGACAAAAAGTCACGTCAATTTCTAATGTTGCTTTGATGGAACTTCCCCGCAAAGAATTTGTTGATGATTTGGTAAGAGGATATCTGAAACAAATTACCGTCGATGGCTTTGCTCATGCCGATCCGCATCCCGGAAATGTGCATTTAACCAGAAATCATCAGTTGGCACTTATGGATTTAGGAATGGTTGCCCGGTTTAGTGAAGATATGCAGGAAGATATTTTGAAAATAATGATTCATTTAGGCAATTACGAAAGTGACAGATTGGTTGATGTCCTTATAGAAATGAGTACCTACGACGACGATGAAGCCGATTTGGATCGTTTTCGAAAACTGGTTTCGCGGTTGGTGCAAGAAAATAAAAACAGTAAAGCAAGCGAATTAAAAACCGGTCAATTAATTTTAAAATCAAATCAAATAGCGGCTCACAACGGGATTCATCTCCCTCCCGAATTGACTATTTTGGGAAAAATTCTTTTAAACTTAGACCAAATTGTAGCCGTTTTAACTCCGGATTACGATTTGCAAAAAACCGTTCGTGATTATGTGCAAGATTTATTTAGAAAACGTGTAAAAAATGAAATTAAATCCGGACACATTTTAGAAACGCTCTTAGAAAGCAAAGAATTAGCGGAAAGACTCCCCTATCGTTTAAATAAAATTTCAGAAAATCTCTCTCAGAACAAATTCAAGATTCAGGTAGATGCTTTTGATGAACGCCGCTTTGTTTTAGCCTTACAAAAAGTTGCCAACCGCATAGCCATCGGGCTGATTATCGCAGCTTTAATTATGGGAGCGGCATTGTTGGTTCGAATTCCAAGCAGTTGGAACATCTTCGGGTATCCGGCTTTTGCAATCATTCTTTTTCTCTTTGCTGTTTCCATCGGCATCTATTTAGTGTATACCATTTTATTTACGGATGAACCTGATAATAAAAAATAACATCGATTTAAAATATGAAAAAATTCTTTCGTGCACTTTTAGCAGGATGGGGAACTAAAAAATTATCCGGCGGGAAATGTGGATGTATAGGCACTATTGTGCTCTTCATCCTGTTGTATTGGTTGCTTGGTTTTGTATTCTAATCATAGGATTTAACAGAAAAATAGCATTTGTTAACTTAAAGTTGGTGATGTCAATGGATACATTTGAGACATAAACCAAAAAAATTACAAGCTATGAGCAATTTAATGAAACTCGGATTATTATCACTGGTAATAGTCTCCTCATCGTGTGTATCCAAAAAAAAATACACAACACTTGAAAATCAATACAATGAAACACGATCTACTTTGGCAAAAACGCAAATGGAAAAGGAAGAGATTGAAGCTAAATATGCACGAATCGAATCGCGTGTTGCTGATTACAATGCAAAAATTCAATCTTTGACAGAAAGCAATAAAAACCGATTGGAAAATTTGGATGGAATTGCCATTTCTGAAAATGACAGAGAAAAAATGCGTCAGGCATTAAAAAACGTCGATCAAGAAAAACTTAGAGACGCAAAGACTTTAAGAGATTCCATGAACTTGATTGTATCTTATAATTTAAAAAAGAATTTAGACGGTGCTATTGCCGAAGATGATGACATTGATGTAACCATTGATGAAACGGTAGTAATGATTACCATTTCCGACAAATTATTATTTCGTTCCGGAAGTGCAACTGTGAATCCCAAAGCCAATAATTTATTAAAGCGCCTGGCTGATGTAATTAATAGTGAACCTGCGATGGAAGTTTTGGTTGAAGGGCACACCGATAATCAAACGGTCAAACCGGGTTCGTATGTAAAGGATAATTGGGAATTGAGTGTTGCCCGCTCTACAGCAGTGATTCGTAAGTTGCAAAATGATTACAATGTAGATCCCTCTAAACTTATCGCAGCCGGTCGAAGCAGTCATCATCCTTTGGTAGAAAATGATTCTGCAGAAAACCGTGCAAAAAATCGAAGAACACGTATTGTAATTCTTCCCAACTTAGATAAATTTCTGGCACTTCTTGCTGATACAGAATAATTTATATTCTGAAAAATACTAAGTGAAACAAAAAACGACCTGTACATTCAGGTCGTTTTTTGACACTTTTATCTTAACGCTTTTTTTTGTTTTTGATTTAATTATCTACCTCATCCTTCACCACAAGGCGGAAACCTTCTCCGTGAATATTCACGATTTCCACTCCGTCGTCTTTGCTAAGGTATTTTCTTAATTTAGCGATGTACACATCCATACTTCTCGAAGTAAAATAATTGTCATCTCTCCAAATTTTGGTGAGTGCTAATTCTCTCGGCATCAAATCATTTTTGTGAAGCGCCAAGAGTCTGAGAAGCTCATTCTCCTTAGGAGACAATTTAATAGGATCTTCATCTTTATAAGTTAAAAATCTGAGTTTTGAATTTAAAAAGAAATTTCCTATTTGAAATTCAAACTGTTTGCTGTCAGCAATAGAATCTGTGGCTTTTCTTTGGATGATTGCTTTAATTTTCATCAAAAGTACTTCAGAGTCAAATGGTTTATTTAAATAATCATCAGCTCCAACTTTGTAACCTTTGAGCACGTCTTCTTTCATTGCCTTGGCTGTCAGAAAAATAATGGGGATATCTTCGTTTTTATCACGAATCTCTTTCGCTAATGTAAAACCGTCTTTATAAGGCATCATCACATCTAAGATGCACAAATCGAAGTCGTCCTTCTTAAATTTTTCAAAACCTTCCATACCGTTTTTTGCATGTGTAACTAAGTAGCCGTTCATAGCTAAATAATCTTTGAGTACGGTTCCGAAATTTGGGTCATCTTCAACGAGAAGAATTTTTTTGCTTTCTGTTTCCATGGTAATTATATATTAAGATATTAAGTGTAATTTCATAATAAATGTACTTCCTTTTCCTTTTTCGCTTTCTACGGTAATTTCTGCATCGTGATCATCGAGAATGCTTTTTACATAAGCCAATCCAAGGCCGTGTCCTTTGACATTATGAATGTCGCCTGTATGTTCACGATAGAACTTTTCGAAAATTCTTTTTTGCACCGATTTACTCATTCCCGGTCCTTGATCGCGAATTTTTAAGATTACTTTATCTTTAATGTTCTCTGTATACACATCTATTTTGGGCTCTTCAACTGAATATTTTATGGCATTGTCCAAAATATTTATAATCACGTTTGTTAAGTGCGACCGATTTGCTAAAACCGTATTTTTTAAAGCTCCAAAGTGTGTTTTAATGTAACCTCCGCTGTTTTCCACCATTAAAATCAAATGATTTATCGCTTCTTCCGTAATCTCTTGTAAATCTACCGGCTCTTTTTGTAAATCCAATTCATTCTTTTCCAATTTTGAAATACGAAGAACGTTTTCAACCTGTGCATGCATTCTTTTATTTTCATCACGAATCATCGACAAATATCTTTCCACATATTCCTTGTTTTCTCTGATCTTTGGGTTTTTCAATGAATCTAAAACTAAATTTATCGTGGCAATCGGGGTTTTAAATTCGTGAGTCATGTTGTTGATAAAATCACTTTTAATCTGTGAAATCTGACGTTGTTTATAAATTTGAGATATCGCTCCTCCATAAGCAATCACAATGATTGACGTAAATAATAGTGACAAAATAGTCATTGCCATGACATCATCAAATATTACTTTTCGCAAATTGGGAAAATCAACATACAGCTCATAATTGCTTTTAGTGTCATTCACAAACAAGGGAACTACATAAGTGCTCTTCGGATGCATTTTGTAATTTTCAGAACGTACTTTGGTTTCAATCCCGTTGCTGTAAACTGCAAATTCAAAATCTACTTCTATTCCGTTTTTATCCAACTCTGTCAGCATCAAATTTTCTATTTCATCCGGGCTTACTCTTTTATAAATTGGCATAAAAGCGGTAATGTCTCCAATAAAACTTTCAAACTGATTTCGTTCATAATCCTTTAAACGGGTAAATGTTTCTACATTGGTTTGTGTAATCGGCGAACCGTCCAATCCTGACATTACCTTTGTTTGTGTTTTTCTGTTGGTCAACTTACGGAATCGGATGCTGTCAGAACTAATATCAAAAATTCCACTAGAAAGTTTAAAATCCTGTTCCAACAACCCATCCGTGAAAATTTGCGTTTCGTTGGTCTCGTTATTCCGAGTCCTAAAAGCCAATTCCGTAAAGGATACATTATCCGGAACGGTTAACGTATCAATATAGGAGCTGTATATGTTATAATATTCTTCCACCTCTTTTAGCTGTATTTTTCTTGATACTGAAAGAAGTACTTGTCTGACATTTACTGTAAATTGATCCTCTTTTGTCTTATAAGCATCACTAATCCAATATAATTGAAGAAAAACGATACCTATCAAAGACAAACTCATTAAAACAATGAGAATTACGAATAATTTTTTATTCATATCCCAAATGTATGATTTTAACATTTACTTCTTTTGGGTTTTAACCAAAAGTTAACAGTTATAGAACGGTTCTAAGAAAATTTTAATAAAAGTGTGTGGAGTGTATCAACTTGGCGGCGTGTAGACGCTAATTCTGTGTTTTCAATTATGAAATCTGCAAGTTTTCTTTTTACCTCATCTGACCACTGATTCTTCATCCGATTGTAAACTTCTTCTCTTGAAACCTTGTCACGTTGCATGACCCGATTGACGCGAATTTCTTCGGGTGCCGTTACCAGAATTACTTTATCGCAATTCTTATGACTTCCACTTTCAAAAAGGATCGCGGCTTCTTTTATAACGTAAGGAAAACGTTGTGATGCTGTCCAATTATCAAAATGTTTCCCCACTTCAGGATGAATGATAGCGTTCACTTTTTTCAATAAATCTGCATCTTGGAAAATCATGGCAGCCATACGCTTTTTATCCAATTTCCCATCCTCAGAATATATATTTTCACCGAGAAGCTTTTTCAGACCCTTAATTATGGTCGCTGAAGTTTCGTTTAATTTTTTCGCTTCATCGTCAGCAATGTAAACCGGAACTCCATATTCTTGAAACATTTTTGCAACGGTAGTTTTACCACTCCCGATTCCTCCTGTTAATCCGATAATCTTTGGTCTCATCCGCTTAATTTTTCAAAATAAAAAAATCGATTTTTTTGGGATTTATGGAAATATTGACAGCGCCTTCCGGTTGCTTGATGATTTCGGGAAGTAAAAAATTCTGATTTTCTTTCCGCTTCGAGTAATCACAAACTATCTTGAAGTTTTCTTTTAAAACTTGAGAAAACTCGGAAATACTAATGTCAAAACTGACGGTTACGTGTGAAGGAACCATTTTTAACTCCAAATCCGGTGGAAGATTGATAATCGTTACAGGCAATGTATATTGTTCTTGTGCAAATTCTGAAACCGCCCATTGTATTTCAACTTCGGGAGGAGAAATGGATACGATTTCTTCAAAGGGTTTTTCCACGACAACTTTTTCGGAAATATGGGTATCCACTCCTTTTAAAGCAAGTGTTTCTGTATAAACGGTATCTATTTGACCGATGATTTCTTTGGCGCCGGTAAGTACTACGGAATCGGGAATAACTTTATAAGCTTCTATTCCGTTAAATCCTTCTTTAAAAGATATTTCTGTGGTTGCAATTACCGGAACTTTCTTTTCAATGATGGGTTTTAATTTTACAATAAACGGATTGGGAAATATATTTCGGATATCCAAATACTTATTAAATTGATTTTCAATTTGTTGCTTTAACTCATTTTGATTGAGAAGAAAACTGTCTTTTTCTTGAACGTAAAACTCATTCACATAAATATCGACCACAGGCTGTCTTAATTTATAGTATAAAATTTCAAATCCGTTG
>JAAYLC010000179.1 GCA_012522045.1 Bacteroidota bacterium | reverse complement strand
TCTGATGCCTGTTATTATTGTGCCCGGTACCATGCTTGCCAAAGATGTTCTCAATGCCCTTACCAAAAGACGAAAAAGCATTGCTGTGGTGGTGGATGAATACGGAGGAACAAGCGGAATCATCACGGTTGAAGACATTATTGAAGAGCTTTTTGGAGAAATTGAAGATGAACACGACACCACGGAACTGACGGAAGATGTCCTTTCTGAGGGACACTATCGCTTTTCTGCACGATTGGAAGTCGATTATATAAATGAAACCTACAACATAGATATAGAAGAAAATGAACACTATGAAACCCTGGGCGGTTACATCGTTTACTTTACTGAAGAAATCCCTGAACAAGGCGAAAAAGTAGTGATAGACAATTTTACATTTACAATTTTAGAAGTCTCAAATACGAAGATTGAACTAGTGGAAATGACAGTACATACTGAAGATTAATGACTGAAAATAAACATTTTTTATTTTAACTTTTTATTAGTGAATGTAAAATACTATTTTTGCCCCCAAATTTATCTAATTTCTTAGGAATTAAACGGCAATAAACTTTCTTGTGCTTTCTGTATGGAGAGAATAGAAATTTAAATTCTGTAACAATCAAATGGCAATCTTAAACAGTATCAGAAAAAGAGGAATTTTCCTTATTCTCATTATTGCAATGGCTCTCTTTGCATTTATTTTAAGCGATATTCTCGTGAGTGGCGGCGGAGGAATGACAGCTCCGACCAATATTGCAACAATCAACGGAGTAGATATTCCGCGCGAAAGCTTTATGCGAGAAGTTGAAGCGACTCAGCGAAACACAAATGCGAATACCACACTTGCAATGAATCGGGTTTGGGAACAAGAATTAAGACGCGTTCTTATTGAGGAACAAGCAGAAAAAGTAGGGATTCGCGCTGAGAGAGGTCAGTTGAATACAGCGATGCGAACAGCTTTGGCAAACAATCCAACTTTCACCAATGAAGCCGGAGTGGTTGAAAATGCAAGAATTCAAGAATACATCGCAACAATCAAAGCATCCTCTCCTCAAATGTATATGGATTGGATTCGGTTTGAGGAAGCGCTTGAATTAAATATTAAAGAAGACACCTATTTTAATATGATTCGTGGCGGAATTCGCGCTAGTCAGCTCGAAGGTGAATACGCACATCACTTTGACAATGACAACATCAATTTCTCTTATGTTTCCGTCCCTTACTCTTCTATTCCGGATGAAGAAATTTCTGTTACTACCAAAGAAATTGAAGCCTATATCAAAGCACGACCAAAACAATTTGAAACCGAAGCAACTGCCGATTTTGAATATGTCCACTTCGTTGAAGAACCTTCAGAAGAAGATATCGAAGAAGCACGCACCCAAATTGCCGCACTTTTAGAAAATCGTGTAGAATACAACGTGGCAACCAAGACAAATGATACCTTGCCGAGCTTTAAAGAAATTGAAAATTACGAAGATTTTGTAAATCTTCATTCCGATGTAGGGTATACCGATCGTTGGTTGTTTGAAAATCAACTGCCAAATTCGGTTGCTTCTGATCTTATCGCATTGGAAGAAGGTGATGTTTACGGTCCATATAAAGAAGGAAACACGTTTAATATTACAAGAATTATCGATACAAAATATATGCCCGATTCCACTGAATCTAAGCATATTCTTATTCGCTATGCAGGAACGCTTCGAGCAGGTGCCGACATTACCCGCACCCAAGAAGAAGCCTCAAAATTAGCGGACAGTATCTATTCTGTTGTAAGAAGGACACCTTCAAAATTTGAAGAACTGGCACAGGAATTTTCCGATGATCCTTCAAAAAATAACGGCGGTGATTTAGGAATTACCACCCCGGGAAGAATGGTTCCTCCTTTTGATGAATTTATTTTTAACAATCCCGAAGGTGCCATCGGATTGGTTGAAACCGATTTCGGCTTTCATATTATTCAGGTAGGCGAACAATCTGAACCTAAAAAAGCAGTAAAATTAGCTACGATTACACAAAGTATTGAAGTTTCGGAAAATACGATGAATACCCTTTTTGCGGAGGCAACAAAATTTGAAGTGGCTGTAGCCGATGGCGATTTTGGGCAACTTGCCGAAGCTCAGAATCTCGAAATACGTCCGGTTAATAAAATCAGTCCGATGGAAGTCACAATCCCCGGAATTGGCCCCAATCGGGAAATTGTATCTTGGGCATTCAACAAAGACACAAAAGTTGGAGATATTAAACGTTTCAGTATTTCTGACGGTTACGTAATTGCACAACTTACCCGTAAAAACAAAAAAGGATTGCTTTCTGCAAGTGATGCTGAATCTACTGTAAAACCTATTCTTATCAAAGAAAAGAAAGCCCAAAAGATCAGAGAAAAAATTGCGGGAATGAGTATGGAAGACATCGCTAGTTCTCAAAATACAAACATTCGTTCTGCAACAAACATCAATATGAGTCGTCCTACTTTTGACTCCGTAACTGAGCCGAAAGTTGTGGGAGCTGCATTTGGAACCAAAACAGGTGAAACTTCCGGTTTAATTGACGGAAGAGAAGGCGTTTATATGGTTCGTGTCAATTCATTAACTCCTGCACCCAATCTTAACAATTACAGAAGTCAAGCGCAACAAATTTCTCAACAACAACGAGGACAAGCTAACAATAAGGCATTGGATGCAATAAAAAACAAGGCAAAAATTAAAGACAACAGAGCAGAATTTTACTAATTCATATCTTTTTGTCCGAAATATAAAAAAACCTCGTTTCTTTGTATAACGAGGTTTTTTATTTTGTAATAACTTTATATATTTTAGAATTTTTAAATCACATACTCATGAGTCAAGAGTTATACGACCAATTAGACGCAAAATACCGCGCTTTAGGTGAAAAAACAGAAACCTATTTAAAAGGTTTGTTACAGACTAAACCCATCACGTATTGGGATTACATTCAGGTTGACACCCTTCTTTCTTTGCAGAAAACGCGAACAAATTTCAAAGACGAGAAAATTTTTGTAATGTACCATCAAGTCACGCAATTGACTTTAAAAATGATGCTGCACGAGATCAAACAACTTTCAGAAGCAGCACAGCTATCCGAAAATATTTGGCTTGATAAATTGGAACGTTTAAACAGGTATACCAATTTACTGATTACTTCATTTGATATTATGAAGTACGGAATGGATTATGACGATTATAACATTTTCCGATTTGCGCTCACCCCAGCCAGCGGTTTTCAGAGTGCTTCCTTTCGCTTTCTAGAATTATACACCACGCGCCTACAGAATTTAATCAATGACAAAGGAAGAGCGCGTTTGCCCGAAAATCCCACACTTGACGATTATTTTGAAAATATTTATTGGAAAGATGCCGGAATGAACAGAGAAACCGGAAAAATGACTTTAACTTTGAAATTGTTCATTGAAAAATACGAAGACGATTTTAAACAATTGGCGCGAAAAGTTGAAGGCAAAACCTTAGAAGAACGCTTTGCACAAATGAAAAATCCTTCAGAAGAATTAAAAAACAAACTGCGGGAATTTGATCATTTTTATAATGTCAAATGGCCGCTTGTCCATCTTGAAACCGCACAGTACTTTTTGGACAGCAAAGGTGAAACCAAAGCTGCAACTGGCGGATCTGAATGGAAAAAATATCTGAGTCCGAGGTTTCAACAGCGTAAATTCTTTCCCACATTGTGGAATGAAGAAGAATTAAAAAACTGGGGAATGTAATCTTCATTCTCCTTTTTTAAAAAAATGGACATTCAAATTAAACGCATCTATGAACCTGTTTCCAAAGAGGACGGCATTCGCGTATTAGTCGATCGTGTTTGGCCTCGCGGAATTAGAAAAGAGAACGCCAATCTTCAAGAATGGATGAAAGAAATTGCGCCTTCAACGGAATTGCGAAAATGGTATAACCATCAGGAAGCACTTTTTAAAGAATTTTCAATTAAATACAGAAAAGAACTCGATCGAAATCTGGAATTCGTAGAAAAACTGAAAACGTATGCAACGGAAAAACGACTGACTTTAGTGTATGGTGCTAAAGACGAAATACATAACCAAGCGGTGGTTTTAAAAACATATCTGGAAGGAAAGTAATTTGGACTCCCGATTATTCGTAAATATCTCTGCGGTATTGATTTTCTTCTCCTTCCAATAATTGAAGGTAACTGTTGTAGCGAGACCACGCAATTTCCTCATTCTCAAGAGCTTCCTTAACAGCACATTGTGGCTCTTCCAAATGAAGACAATTGTTGAACTTACATTCGTGTTTTAATTTAAAGAATTCAGGAAAATAATCTCCGATTTCTTCACGTTCCATTTCAACCACACCAAAACCTCTAATTCCCGGCGTATCAATTATTTGCGCATCAAAAGACAAATCAAACATTTCGGCAAAAGTTGTTGTGTGTTGTCCCTGCAAATGCTGCTCAGATATCTCCGATGTTTTTAAATCAAGTCCGGGTTCTATCACATTGACCAAAGTGGTTTTTCCGGTGCCGCTATGTCCGGAAAAAACAGTGGTTTTTCCAAGCATCAGTGCCTTCACCTTTTCAATATTGATTTGCTTTGAAGCGGAAATTTCTACACAATCATATCCGATATTTCTGTACAAACTGATCAGGTATTTCAATTCTATCAATTCTTCTTCATCGTACAAATCAATTTTATTAAACAACAAAACGACCGGAATGTGATAAGCTTCGGTCGTAACCAAAAACCGATCGATAAAACTTGTAAAAGTCACCGGATTTTTAAGAGTAACAATCAAAAAAGCAGTATCGATATTCGAAGCGATGATATGGGTTTGTTTGGAAAGATTTACCGATTTTCTGATGATATAATTCTCCCTTTCTTCAATTTCATAAATTACTCCGACCGTTTCATCCCCTTTTTCTTCAATGTTAAAACGAACATAATCCCCTACTGCTATCGGATTCGTACTGCGAATGCCTTCCACTCGAAAACGTCCTTTGATTCGGCAATCGTAAAAAACACCCTCAGATTTTACGCGGTACCAGCTTCCTGTTGATTTATAGACCCTGCCTCGCATACTTATTTATTTTTTTGTTGATGTTCAATAGATTCCTGATGTATCGCCCGATAGAGTTGCATGACAAATGCTTCACTCAAATTATTTTCTTTTCCGGCAGCAATCATTCTTTTCAAGACCTCATTCCATCGTTTTACTTGTAAAATGGCAACGTTGTTTTTATGTTTTAGTTCACCGATACCATCTACTATATGCATCCGTTTCCCCAAAAGTTGAACTATTTGATCATCGATGACGTCAATATGTTTCCGATACCGATTCAATTCATCTTTATAAGTTTCGGTACTTCCTTCTTTTTCTCGAACTTTTAGATTTTTAAAGATTTCAAAAAGCTGTTGGGGGGTCACTTGTTGTTCGGCATCGCTCCAAGCTTCATCGGGATTGGGATGCGTTTCTATCATCAATCCGTCATAATTTAAATCCATTGCAGTTTGACTCAACTCCAATATATTTTCTCTTTTTCCTGAAATGTGCGAAGGATCTAAAATAAGCGGCAAATCTGGAAATTGGTTTTGTAAATCTATGGGAATTTGCCATTCGGGTAAGTTTCTGTATTTTGACTTGTCATACGTAGAAAAACCGCGATGAATCACTCCTAATTTTGTAATTCCGATATTAAAAAATCGTTCTACAGCACCAAGCCACAGTGCCAAATCCGGATTCACAGGGTTTTTCACAAGAATAATTTTATCGGTTCCTTTTACAGCTTCAGCAATTTCTTGAACATTAAAAGGGGAAACGGTGGTTCGCGCTCCAATCCACAAAATATCGATATCATGATCCAATGCCAGCGCAACATGATGTGGGTTTGCTACTTCAGTGGCTAACAACAACCCTGTTTCTGCTTTTGCTTTTTGCATCCATTTTAATCCCAAAGCGCCTACCCCTTCAAAATTCCCGGGACGGGTTCTCGGTTTCCAAATTCCTGCACGGAGAACGGTTGCTTCAGAATTTTTTAGCTGTCGTGCGGTTTCAAGTACCTGTTCTTCAGTTTCTGCACTGCAAGGACCTGCAATGACCAGCGGATGAGACAATGCAAAAGCGTCTAACCAAGTACGAAATTTTTTATTGTTTTGCATACGTATTGTTAAAGCGACCTATAACCGGATGAATATAGCGAAAATTTTCAATCGAATTTATTTGATATTTTTTGTGAAAAAAGATTTGTTTTAATGCTTTTTTTCATCGGTTTTCATATGAAACAAAAATAACTGTTTTAAAAGATTTGATGAATGACAAACGCAATCTTTAATCAATTTTTAAGGCTTATTTTCTTTTTTTAAATTCGAACTGTGAATTGGAACCATATGTATAAAAAATAGCTAATTTTACGCATTTAGAAGATGTCCATACGTGTTGAAAATATAAGCAAGTTTTACGGAGCTCAAAAAGCGCTTGACCAGGTCTCCTTTGCTGCCGAAAAAGGACAAGTTGTCGGGTTTTTGGGCCCAAACGGCGCCGGAAAATCAACGATGATGAAAATCCTCACTTCGTATATTCAGCCCAGTGAAGGCAAAGCTTTCGTCAGCGGATT
This sequence comes from Bacteroidota bacterium, assembly GCA_012522045.1. GTDB lineage: Bacteria > Bacteroidota > Bacteroidia > Flavobacteriales > Flavobacteriaceae > JAAYLC01. Next base: position 26,853 of record JAAYLC010000179.1, on the reverse strand, counting down.
TCACACACAGGAACAGCCCATTTCCGTCAAAAAAAACATCGGTTATTTGCCCGAGCACAATCCGCTTTATCTCGATATGTACGTTCGGGAATATTTACGATTTAATGCCGGAATTTATAAGGTTTCGAAAAAACGAACGGAAGAAGTCATCCAAATGACCGGACTTTTTCCCGAAGCCAATAAAAAAATCGGGCAGTTATCAAAAGGATATCGCCAGCGCGTGGGTCTCGCCGCTGCTTTACTTCACGATCCGGAAGTGCTCATTCTCGATGAACCCACCACGGGATTAGATCCAAATCAGCTGATTGAAATTCGTCAGCTCATCAAAAATGCCGGAAAAGAAAAAACCGTCTTGCTATCCACGCACATTATGCAGGAAGTAGAAGCCATTTGCGATCGTGTAATTATCATCAACAAAGGAAAAATCGTTTTGGACGAAACCATGGATTCCTTGAAAAAAAATCAACAACAAATTATTGAAGTTGAATTTGATTATCGCATAGAAAATGTCGCTTTTCAGGAACTACCTGCATTGGACAAAGTGGAGAATCCGATTGATTTTGTCTATCATCTTTATTTTAAAACTTCCGATGACATGCGCGGAAAAGTTTTTGATTTTGCTCACGACAACGGTTTGAAAATTCTTCAATTGCACCAAAAGAGCGTGACTTTGGAAAAACTTTTCAACGACTTGACAGCCACCAAAACTTCTTAATCAAAAATCAATTTTCCTCTAAAAAGCGTTTCTACTTCCACAATCGGCGGACGGTTTTTGGAAATCACATCTCCCAAAGAAACAATTTTACCTTTTAAAGAATGCTGCGGATTCACCACTATGACACCGGTACTTCGGTGAAAAAATTCAAGGTCACCGATTATCAAATCTTCAGCATAAATTCTGCAATCCCCAGAATAAAGTCCAAAATTTGACTTTGCTACCTTGCCCTTCAGATAAAAAGCAGAATTTCCGTTCGCAACAACAAAAAGCTCATGAACATCTAACGTTAAATTAAAATCACCGCTGTTATGATAATCGCCTGCGGTATCTTCCGAGTATAAATGCAAGGAATCAAACTTTAAAATGCCCTTGCTGTGAATACCGTATCCGGTGCTGCTCCTGATTTCTTTTAAATCGGGAGTGGTTACGGTGACCGACACATCGGGATAATCACGAAAAAAATTACAGCTTAAATCTTGACTTATTTGAAGTTGCCCATCAGAAACTGAAACATTTATTTTAGTCAATAAATTTTCTCCGGTTTGAATTTTTACTTTGTGTTCCGTGCCTTGTTCGATAATAAGTTCGATTCCATCCCAGACCAGAATTTTATCAAATTCAGGAACTGCCATTTCTTGTATCAACGAATTTCCGGCGGTTTTCAAACAATCCCAAGCATTCTCGGAACTGCAAGCTGCCAACACTGTTAAGCTAAGAAGGAGAAGTATTCGTTTCATTTTAAAATCGATAACCCAAACCAAATTCTAATGCTTCTGCTTTTGCCCAATGTGATTTTACTCCCACTGAAGCAAATAAATGATCCTTCAACAAGTATCTTCTGATTCCGAGACGTGCGTAAATTCTATTTTCAAAATCAAAAGGATAATAAATGTAATATCCCAATTGTGCGATCATAGAGACTTTATAGAATCGCCATTCATGCCCGACAAACATTCCGATTCTTTTAAAATCTTCATCTCCCGAAAGTCCTTCTTCAGGATAAGCAATGCTTCGATACTTGATATAATCTTTTAAGAAGTACGTATAAAAAACATCGATGCCGGTTTGAAAAGTACTCTTGTAATTTATTCTTTTATCCACATAAGCAGAAAAAACATAAAAAGGATGTTGTCCCAACCCGATGACATCACTTTCATTAATTCCCCCTCTCAATTCCAAAGAAAATTTAAGAGGTTCCCTATAAGATTGGCTAGGAACATCTTCTTTTGTAATGTATTCAGGAAAAGCATCTGCATCAACTAAATAATTGATCCCGACATTTACGGCAATGGTATTTGTACTGGTATTGGGCGCTTTCAAATTTCCGTTACTCAAATGAATTACATTTACACCTGCGTGAAACCCCAGACCCTTCCATAGATTTTCTTTGAGGTACATTGCACTAAATAAGGTTGCCGGCATCATGTGCGTACCATAAGCTGTATTTTGAAAATTTGTTTCACTGTTATAGGGATTAAAAGCATATGCCACGCCTTGTCCTACCCCCAATCGCAAACTTCGGTTGAAAAAATACCAGTTGATGTGACTAAAAACCGCAATCACATCGCCCAGATGCGGATTGTGTGTATTCTGATAAACTCCGGTAACTCCCACATCAGGATAGTTGTACCGTCTTTCCCATTCTTTGAAACCGACACTTTTTTGATTGTATGACAGCATAAAACCTGTAGGATGTCCGGTAATAAGATGTTGAATCGTAGGATTGTGTTCCCAAATATTTCCGTAAAAAAAAGAAGTTTCAAAAGCAAATGGATAAGCTTTTTGTTTCTTTTGGGAGTAAACCGAAAAAGCTATTAAGAAAATGATGAAAAATAAACTTCTCGGTTTCATTTTATGACAAAAACAATGAAGAATAGAAAGACATACCGTTTAATTGTATGTCAATAATAAAAAGAAAAATTCATTTTCAAAAAGGCAAATTTTTCAAATCGACGTTACCGCCGGAAAGAATGACACCTACTTTTTTATTTTGAAATTGGGATTTTTCCCTGAGAACCGCGGCCAATGCAACAGCACTGCTGGGTTCGACGATAATCTTCATGCGTTCCCAAATATTTTTCATCGTGTCGATAATTTCTTTTTCCTCCACACGAATGATTTTTAGCATATACTTTTTAATAATTGGAAAATTTTCATCTCCCAAGAAGGTGCGAAGTCCGTCGGCTACTGTATTGGTTGTTTTGTTATATTCAATTTTATTCCAAAGCAAACTTCTGTAGGCATCGTCGGCTTCAAACGGTTCGGAGCCGATGGTTTGGCAATTTTTTCCGTAATATGCCACAGCAAGTGCTGTTCCTGCTGCCAGTCCGCCCCCGCCCACCGGTACAATAACATAATCCAAATCAGATTTTTGATGAACAAATTCCATTGCTGCTGTGGCATTACCAAGAATCACATTGCGATTGTTTGAAGGATGAATAAATGTCAATCCTTTTTCAATACGAATGCGCTCGGCTTCTTTTTCCCTTGTAAGACTTGTTGAACCGGTTTCATAAATTATTCCGCCGTATTCTCGAACCGCTGCTTTTTTAACTTCCGGCGCATTGTGTGGCATGACAATATGCGCTGAAATTCCCATCATTGAAGCGGCCAATGAAAGCGCTTGTGCAAAATTTCCCGAAGAATGCGTGATGACACCCGGTGTACGTTGGTGTTTATCGAGTTGCATCAATGCATATAGTGCTCCTCTTATTTTAAAAGCACCCATTCGCTGAAAATTTTCACATTTAAAAAACAATGTCGCACCGGAACATCGATTAAAATAATTGGAAGTTAAGACCGGCGTCAGATGAACGTGTGATTTTAAACTTTTATACGCTTTTTCTAATTCATATTTTTCAGGGATTCGCTGCATACACTTGTTATCTCATCTTATTTTTTTATGTATTCTTTTAATTCATCCAAATCCAATCCTCCATAATTGCCACTACTCATAAAAAGAAGAACGGAATCCTCGTAGTTATGCGTATAAAGAAACGTTTTTAAATCTGCAGGATTGGTGAAAATTACCATGTCTTCCCGTTGGAAAGCGGTTTCTATTTGTTCTCGTTTGATGGACTCCAACTGTTTTATCATCACAGCTTTAGGCGAATAAAAAACAACGGCAACATCGGCTTGATTAAGCGCACCACGATATTCTTTTAAAAATTCGGGACTCAGACTACTGTATGTGTGCAACTCAAGTATAGCAATGAGTTTTCGATCCGAAAATTGTTCTTTTACGGCTTCGGTGGTTGCTTTTACTTTACTGGGAGAATGTGCATAATCTTTAAATACAACAGAATTTTGGGTTTCGGCAATTTTTTCCAATCGTTTTCCGGCACCTTTAAAACTTGCAATCGCTTCATAGAAATCATCGGTATCAATCCCCATAAGTTGACAAATCCAACGTGCTCCTTCCAAATTGTTCAAGTTGTGTCTTCCGAAAATTTCCAAAGGCAAATCTCCTTCAGTAGTTTCCAATAAAGTGACCCCATTCGATACCGAAAAATCAGGTGTACGGTAAGGATACTTTTTTATCGGATTGGGAGTTTCCTCCACAAGTTGAGACAATGTTTCGTCTTCTTCATTATAAACAATTATGCCCCCATCGGTAATTTTAGTCAGAAATATTTTAAACTGCTCGACATAATTTTCCCACGTAGGAAATACATTAATATGATCCCAGGCAATTCCACTCAACAATGCGATGTTTGGTTTGTAAAGATGAAATTTGGGACGCCTGTCAATTGGAGATGAAAGATATTCATCACCTTCAATGACCATAAAATCTGCAGTATCGGAGATTTTTACCATGGTATCAAAACCTTCCAATTGCGCTCCTACCATATAATCAATGTCTTTATTGTGATAATTCATCACGTGCAGAATCATTGAAGTAATCGTCGTTTTTCCGTGAGAACCGCCAATGACCACACGGGTTTTATTTTTGGAAGCTTCGTACAAATATTCGGGATAACTGTATATATTCAATCCCAATTCTTGAGCTTTCAACAACTCCGGATTGTCTGCTTTGGCGTGCATTCCCAAAATAACTGCATCCAAATTCGAGGTGATTTTTTCCGGAAACCAACCTTCTTTCTCAGGAAGCAATCCTGCGTTTTGCAATCGGTCACGGGAAGGTTCAAAAATTTCGTCATCGCTCCCCGTGATGGTATCTCCTTTTTTGTGTAGTGCCAATGCGAGATTGTGCATAGCGCTTCCGCCAATGGCGATAAAATGAATTTTCATCTAGTTTTAATATTATTATCTAAAAATGAAGTGTAAAGATAAATTTTATAGTTCAGGATAAAGAAATGAGAAAACCTTTATCTAAAAATAAATTTTAAATTCGTTACTTCTTTTCCTCAAAGTTTGGATATTTTTTGAGCGCTTGCTGCAAAACTTTATCGGCTTTAGAATGATTGTTCGTGTTGCGATAAAAAGCAATCAACTTTTGATAGGTATGTTCCGATCTGCCTATTTCCACTGCTTTTTTATATGCTGTTTCGCCTGCTTTTGCATCCTTGTAATAATCCGCAATTCTACCTTTTGCCAAATATCCGTCAACCGGTGAAATTTGGTGCAACTGATTGGCATACAATTCGGCTTTTTCTTTGGTTCCTCCCAAAATCCAAGGCAATTGCAAATAATATTCAATCAACGCCCAATGGACATCAATATGGGAGTTATCTAACGAAAGAGCAGTTTTAAATTGTGTTTCAATGTTTTTGTAGTGTGTCAAAGCATACCAACGGTTTTGGGTTGCTTTCATCGCCATGCTTCCGCCTAATTTGTAGTGATAATTTGCATTTTGAGGAAATTGGAGTGTCAGCTCTTCATAAATTTCGACAGCATCATCCCAATTTTGTTGATGTGCAGCAATGTCTCCCATATATTCAATTGCTTCCCAATCATCGGGAAACGCATTCAAATGTGATTCAAAAACCGTTTTTGCCGCGTCAAATTCTTTTAGTTGAAATAAAGTTACCGCACGCTCTTTATCCGATTGAGAAATCGCATGAAAGGTATTTAAACAAAAAACAAAAATTGAAAAGTAAAGAAATTGATGCATTTCAATTATTCAGGAGGATATTTTGCCAACAAACGTTCTGCTGTAGCTTGGTAATATTTTCGCAAACTGATGCTGTCCAAGTACAAAGGCAATTCACTTTGCATTGCTGCCTGCCAAATTAATCGGTCGTTGTCCACATCGACAATATCTAATGTAATATTTTGAAAAATGTTAGAGGTATTGTAATAATCGGCTCCCACATTCTCATAAGTACTTGCTTCTTCATCAATGTAAAAATTCACATAAAGTGCCGGATATTCGCTTTGACTTATGTTCTTATCCATAAGCACTTTTTCAACAGCTTCCATCATCATAGCTTGTTCCAGCGAATCCAGACCACTCACGATATCAGGATAAAAACGGTAGGTTTTATAATCTGAAAAAATTATTTGTTCATCGAAGCTAACATCGACAAAAGGCGCACAAGACAAGCACAATCCTAAGATTACAAAGCTCCAAAATATTTTTAGACTCTTCATAGTTTCAAAATTAATGAAAAACAAACAGCTAAAAATAAATTTAAAATCAATTTAAGACAAGGAGATTGTTATTCGCTTATTCTTCTTCCTGATGGATGTGAAAGTCGTCGGTATGTTGCGGATTTAGCAAATTCCAAAGGGCATCTTTAAGTTCTGTCAAACCTTGTTGTGCCACGGAAGAAATAAACAGAAAATCCACATCATGAAGCTCTTTTTTCAAAAGTGCTTTCATTTCTTCTTTCAATTCGGCATCAAGCATATCGCTTTTACTGATGGCAATCAATCGGTCTTTATCCAATAATTCAGGATTGTAGCGGCGCAATTCATCTACCAAAATCTCATATTGCTTTCGAATATCGGGCGCATCTGCAGGAATCAAAAAAAGAAGTACGGAATTGCGTTCGATATGCCGTAAAAATCGATGTCCGATACCGCGTCCTTCTGCGGCTCCTTCAATAATCCCGGGAATATCTGCCATTACAAAAGTTTGAAAATCGCGATAATTGACAATTCCGAGATTGGGCTTTAAAGTTGTAAATTCGTAATCGGCAATTTTGGGTTTGGCAGCGGTAATTACCGACAATAAAGTTGATTTTCCGGCATTCGGAAAACCTACCAATCCGACATCCGCCAATATTTTCAGTTCAATTATAATATCGCGTTCTTCTCCTTCTTCACCGGGTTGTGCATAACGCGGAGTTTGATGGGTTGCACTTTTAAAATGCGTGTTTCCCAATCCGCCACGACCTCCTTTAACGATAATTTGCTCTTGTCCGTCTTCGGTCAGTTCGAAAAGAATTTCTTCGGTTTCTTTATCTCGAACTACCGTTCCGCAAGGCACTTTGATGTAAATATCTTTCCCGTCTGCTCCGGTACTTTTTTGTTTTCCGCCGGCATGACCGTGTTCGGCACGAAAGTGTCTTTTAAATTTTAAGTGGTAAAGCGTCCAGAGATTTTTATCCGCCTTTATGATAACATGCCCCCCGCGCCCGCCATCGCCGCCGTCAGGACCTCCTTTGGGTACGTATTTTTCACGACGTAAATGCTTGCTTCCCGAGCCACCTTTGCCCGAGGCAACATAAATCCTTACATAATCTACAAAATTCCCTTCCGTCATAACCGCTCTACCTTATTTTTCAACTTACAGTTGGTCAATTACCGCGCTCAATCTGTCGGTAATCTCTTCAACGGTACCTACACCCTTGACACCGTAATATTTATTTCGTTCTTTGTAGTAATCTTTTAGAACTGCCGTTTCGTTATAGTACACTTTAATTCGATTTCTGATGATTTCTTCATCGGCATCATCGGTGCGACCACTGGTTTTCCCACGATTCAAGAGTCGATTCACTAAAATTTCATCGTCCACTTCCAAGGCAATCATGGCGTCAATTCCTGTTTCTTTATCTTCCATCAAATGACCGAGTGCATCTGCTTGTGCTTTCGTACGCGGAAAACCGTCAAAAATAAATCCGTTGGCATTGGGATTTTTATCCAATTCGGCGCTTAGCATATCAATGGTTAATTCATCCGGAACCAACTTCCCTTTTTCTATAAATGATTTTGCCAGTTTTCCCAATTCGGTTTCGTTTTTAATGTTGTGTCTAAAAACATCTCCGGTGGAAATGTGAACGAGTTGGTATTTATTTTTAAGTCGCTCTGCTTGGGTGCCTTTTCCGGCTCCCGGAGGACCAAATAGAATAATATTTTTCATTTTCATTTTACATAAAACCGCAAAAGTACAAAATTCTCGGGGATAATGGATTTATGAATTGGAATTTATAAAGAATGAGTCTTCCTCTTCCTTTTGATGTGGAAACTTTAAGATAAAATTATATATTTACCTATCCGAGAAAAAACAATAAATATCGCTCCTGCTATAGCATCTTTATAAGGAATTGCTTTCAGCAAATCGGCAATATCAATAACAATAAATTTTTAATCCCTAAACCAATAAATTATGGAAGAAAAAAAGAAGCTCACGCGACAAACAGGAGCTCCAGTTCCTGACAATCAAAATGCTCAAACCGCAGGTCCACGAGGTCCCATGCTTATGCAAGACTTTTGGTTTCTGGAAAAAATGGCAAATTTTGACAGAGAAGTTATTCCTGAACGACGCATGCACGCTAAAGGTTCGGGAGCATTTGGCACATTTACCGTTACCCACGACATTACACAATACACCAAAGCATCGATTTTTAATCAAATCGGCAAGAAAACCGATATGTTCGCCCGATTTTCCACTGTTGCAGGAGAAAGAGGTGCTGCAGATGCGGAAAGAGACATTCGCGGATTTGCATTGAAGTTTTATACCGACGAAGGCATTTGGGATTTGGTTGGAAACAATACGCCGGTATTCTTTTTTCGCGATCCGATGAAATTCCCCGATCTGAATCACGCCGTTAAACGCGATCCGAAAACCAACTTGCGAAGTGCCAATAACAACTGGGATTTTTGGACTTTACTTCCCGAAGCATTGCATCAGGTAACAATTGTAATGAGCGATCGCGGTATTCCAAAAGGGTACAGACATATGCACGGTTTCGGCAGTCACACGTATAGTTTAATCAATAGCAACAACGAAAGACATTGGGTAAAATTTCATTTCAGAACACAACAAGGCATTGAGAATCTGACCAATGAAGAAGCAGCAAAAGTCATTGGTGAAGACCGAGAATCTTCACAACGCGATCTTTTTGATGCAATAGAAAGAGGGGATTTTCCGAAGTGGAAAATGTATATTCAAATTATGACCGAAACCCAAGCAAAAACATATCGGTTCCATCCGTTTGATTTGACAAAAGTGTGGTCTAAAAAAGATTTTCCGCTGATTCCCGTGGGAGAATTTGAACTCAATAAAAATCCTGAAAATTATTTCCAAGATGTGGAACAAGCTGCATTTAACCCCACCAATATTGTTCCGGGCATTGGATTTTCTCCTGATAAAATGCTGCAAGGCAGACTTTTCTCATATGGAGACGCACAACGTTACCGACTGGGTGTCAATCATTTTCAAATCCCCGTTAACAAACCCAAATGTCCTTATCACGCTTTTCACCGTGATGGCGCGATGCGTGTGGATGGAAATTACGGAGGCACCTTACACTACGAACCCAACAGCTTTGGAGAGTGGCAGGAACAACCCGATGCTAAAGAACCTCCTTTGGAATTAAGCGGAGATGCGTATGCTCATAATTTCAGAGATGACGATGAAGATTATTTTACCCAACCGGGAGACTTGTTCCGAATTATTAAAGCAGATGGTAAAGCCGATATGTTGTTTCAAAATACAGCTGATGAAATTAGGAACGCAGAAAAATTTATTCAAATCCGTCACATTAGAAATTGCTACCGAGCAGATCCTGAATACGGCGAAGGTGTAGCCAAAGCATTGGGACTAAGCATGGAAGAGGTTAATAGTTTTGATATGACGCCATATGATCGTTGGGCTCCACGACCAACACACAGGTAAAGAGAAGGACTCTTAAACTATAAAAAAAGCAATCTTAAACAGGTTGCTTTTTTTGTGCATCATTTTTAGAATTTACTGGACACATACAATTTCATTTTAAGCTCGATGAAAAACAGTGTAAGCTCTACAATCTTCTAAACAAGAGATTTATTTGGATTTACAAATTCCTATTGATTCCGGAATTCTCATATACAGGCGTTTCGTATCTTCAAAGTTTCAACATAAATGTGAAAGAAAAACTTTCATGCGTTTATCGGCAGTCTTAGGATTTTATTTTAAAAATAAAGCAAACCCATCCTCAATTTCTAATTTTATCGGTTCCTAATGCTTTTCCTCACTTTTTAAATTGATGATGGTTATCTTTGCAACTCTAAAATGCACTTATGGATTACTTTTCATCCGAATTTACACTCGGAATATTAGGCGGTGGGCAACTTGGAAAAATGTTGCTTTATGAAACCCGTAAATGGGACATCCGGACCCATGTTTTAGACCCTTCTGCAGAAGCTCCTGCCAAAATTGCCTGCAACCATTTTGTCCAAGGTGATTTAACAGATTACGAAACCGTTTACAACTTTGGGAAAAAAGTTGATGTACTGACGATTGAGATTGAAAACGTAAATATCCGTGCCTTGGAACAATTAGAAAAAGAAGGCATCAAAGTGTATCCCGGCGCAGCCACGTTACATAAAATTCAAAACAAAGGCGTTCAAAAACAATTTTACGAAAACCATAAATTGCCAACTGCTGACTTTAAGTTGTTTGAAAATAAATCTGCGCTCACAGAGGCTCTTGACCAAGGATTGCTAAAGTTTCCTTTTGTTTGGAAAAGTTGCACCGGCGGTTATGACGGTCGCGGAGTGAGCATCGTTCGCCAAAGAGCCGATTTGACTTTACTTCCTGAAGATTCTTGCATTGCAGAACGACTCATCCCTTTTAAAAACGAACTCGCAGTAATTGTTGCACGCAACGCCAAAGGAGAAATCAAAACATATCCGGTGGTCGAAATGGAATTTCATCCCACAGCAAATCAAGTGGAGTACGTCATTTGTCCGGCTCGAATTGACAAATCAGTTGCAGATAAAGCACGTGCGCTCGCCGAAAAAGTATCTCATGTTTTTGAACATGTAGGTTTGCTGGCAGTGGAAATGTTTCAGACAGCAACCGATGAAATTTTAATTAACGAAGTTGCGCCACGTCCACATAACAGCGGTCATTACAGCATTGAGGCGTCATACACCAATCAGTTTGAACAGCATCTTCGCGCCATTCTAAACTTGCCGTTAGGAGCTACCGAAAGCAAAACCAACGGAATAATGGTAAATTTAGTCGGTGAGGAAGGACATACCGGTGCAGTTTACTATGAAAACATGGGAGTAATCTTACAACTTCCGGGAGTAACACCGCACATTTACGGAAAAAAAGAAACACGTCCGTTTCGAAAAATGGGACATGTCACCATAACGCATGAAGATATTGGAGCAGCCCGAAAACTTGCCGAACAAGTTAAAACAACAATTAAAGTAGTTCATAAAAATCAGCATTCTTAATTTAGAACCACATGGAAAAAGTAGGAATCATTATGGGAAGCGCAAGCGATTTACGCATTATGCAAGAAGCCGTTGACGTATTAAAAGAATTGGGAATAGCAACAGAAGTTGACATCGTTTCCGCGCATCGCACGCCCGATAAATTATTCGATTACGGAAAAAACGCACACACGCGTGGAATTTCCGTTATCATTGCCGGTGCAGGAGGTGCAGCACATCTTCCGGGAATGGTAGCTTCATTATCTCCTTTACCGGTTATCGGTGTTCCCGTAAAATCTCGAAATTCCATTGACGGCTGGGACAGTGTTTTGTCAATATTACAAATGCCTGCCGGTGTACCGGTAGCAACTGTTGCCCTGGATGGCGGAAAAAATGCAGGCATCCTCGCAGCACAAATTCTCGGAGCTTCCAATCCGGAAATTTTAGAACGAATTACTGCTTTTAAAAACAACCTAAAATCAAAGGTTGAAGAAAGTGCAAAGAAATTAAAAGAATGAATACACAAAAAAATAATCCTCTTTTACAACCATTTGATGCGGCACCTTTTGAGCAACTGAAAGAAGTCCATTTTCTGCCGGCAATTTCGCACCTCATTGATGAGGCAAGAAAAGAAATTGATACCATCACCAACAATCAAGAATCGCCGACATTTGAAAATACCGTCGAGGCACTTGAATATTCAGGACTTCAATTGAATCAGGTAGCTTCGATATTTTTTAATCTTAACAGTGCTGAAACCAATGCTGAGATTCAGAAATTAGCTCAAGAAATTTCACCCAGGCTCACCGAATTCAGCAACGATTTGTTATTAAACGATGAGTTATTTGAGCGTATTAAAACGGTTTACAATCAAAAAGACAGCCTCAATCTCACGGCGGAACAGGAAATGCTCTTGGACAGAAAATACAAATCTTTTGCCCGAAACGGAGCAAATCTATCCGAAGACAAAAAAAGAGAACTTCGAGAAATTGACGCTGAGTTGTCCAAATTAAGTTTAAAATTCGGTGAAAATGTTTTAGCCGAAACCAATCGCTATGAACTTCACATCACCGATGAAAAAGAACTAAGCGGTCTTCCCGAAGGTGTTGTAGAAGCCGCGGCGCACACAGCGCAGGAACGCAATAAAAAAGGATGGGTTTTTACTTTGGATTATCCGAGTTATATCCCATTTATGACGTATTCTGAAAATCGGGAACGCCGCAAAGAACTCGCTATTGCCTTTGGAGCAAAAGGCTTTCAGAACGACGCTTTAGACAATCAAAAAAATGTGTTACACATTGTAGCGTTGCGTTACAAACGCGCAAAATTATTGGGTTATTCCAGTCATGCACATTATGTTTTAGAGGAACGCATGGCAAAATCTCCGGAAAAAGTATTTTCTTTTCTCAATGAGTTGTTGGAAAAAGCACTTCCGGCAGCCAAAAGAGAATTTGAAGAGCTCACGAATTTTGCCAAAAAACGAGATGCTATCAATAGACTTGAAAAATGGGATGCTGCATTTTATTCCGAAAAATTAAAACAACACATTTTTGATTTGGACGATGAAAAACTCAAACCTTATTTTGAATTAAAAAATGTAATTAACGGTGTTTTTGAGATTTCCAATCGACTTTACGGATTGAATTTTAAAGAGGTTCATACCCTTGAAAAATATCATCCGGATGTGAAAACTTATGAAGTTACGGATAATGATGGAACTTTCATCGCCTTCCTTTATGCCGATTTTCATCCGCGTGCCGGCAAACGAAATGGTGCTTGGATGACTTCGTATAAATCTCAAATGAAGTACCGTGGGAAAAATGAGCGCCCCCATATTTCGATTGTGTGTAATTTTACCAAACCGACGCCTTCCAAACCATCTTTATTGACATTTAATGAAGTCACCACTTTGTTTCATGAATTTGGGCATGCCCTTCACGGCATGCTTGCTGACACTACATATCCAAGTTTGTCCGGAACAGGTGTGTATTGGGATTTTGTTGAACTTCCGAGTCAAATATTTGAAAACTGGTGTTATGAAAAAGAGGCGCTTGCACTTTTCGCCAAACATTATCAGACCGGCGAGATGATTCCTATGGAATTTATCGAGAAAATTAAAGAAAGTGCGAATTTCCAGGAAGGGCTCGCTACCTTAAGACAATTGGGCTTCGGCTTTTTAGATATGGCATGGCATCATACCAATCCGGAAGGCATTGAGAGTGTAAAATCTTTTGAAATGGCGGCATTCAACAAAACGCAACTTTATCCGGATGTAGCAGAAAACTGTATGAGCACTTCATTTTCTCATATTTTTCAAGGAGGATATGCTGCCGGATATTACAGTTACAAATGGGCAGAAGTTTTGGATGCCGATGCGTTTAAATTATTTCAGGAAAAGGGAATTTTCAATCCAGAAACTGCTGAAAGTTTTCAACACAACATTCTATCAAAAGGAGGTACAGAAGATCCTATGACGCTTTATAAAAGATTTCGCGGTCACGAACCCGACGAAACTGCTTTGCTGGAACGCGCAGGATTATTGAAGTAAGCAACAAAAAAAGAGAAGCCGTTTAGCGGTAATAAACGACTTCTCTTTTATAAAACCCGATAGGGTCAAGAACTACTCTTTTTTCACTCCAAAGTTTTCGAATACTTTGTTGTTTTTATCAAATTCAAATTTAACAGCCTTTGGCGTATTTATAAAATAAGCTGAAGCATCTGCTCCTTTCGCTGCTGAACTGCCAATGTTAAATTTCATCGCTGTTTTAAAGGCACCACCACCGTCTGATGGCACAAACGTTCCGTAAAATGGATTCGTTCCCGAAGTCGGTTGGATTAAATGACCGTCGTAATGTGCTACTACCGAATAGGAAGTATTATCAGGCACACTGCAATTAGACCACAAATGCACTTCTACGAGATATTCTCCGTTTTCAATAACAACGTTTGGATCATCTGCATAAGTGATATTTTCGTTGTTGATATTGTCTATTCCACATCCTGCATTGCTATCAATATCTAAAGCACCACCATTGAAAGAATATGGGTTTGCGTAATAAATACGAGTTCCATTAGGCTCTGTTACATGTAAATCCACGTCATTAGGCTGATCCCAAGAAAGGCTAACTTGAAGTTTTCCGGTTCCGGCTTCCAACAAGTTGATTTCCATAAATTCGAAAGGTCCGAAATTCCCTTGTCCGTCACTTACACCGATTGCCAAAGTAAAACTGTTTTCGAGCTGCTGACTGACAAGCATTCTAATATCGCCTTCTGCCAACGCTGCTCCACCGCGGTTAGCAGTTTGGTTGTTCATTGGGATGGTATAATATCCTTGTTGATCTTTTACTCCTACGATAATTTCTTTTGCATTTTCACCTGCTGCAACGTGGATAATGTTTGTTCCACCGGCTAATACAGTTTGGTTTCCTGTAATGGAAGCTATCATTAAGTCAGAACTATTGGAACTGGGTAACGGGCGTTCGTTAAAATTACCGTTGGTCACGTCAAAATAAGTGGTTTTAAAATTCTGGTGATTTACTCCACCTTCATTGCCATCGTCTTTACTACACGATAGAAGCAAGGCACCTGAAAATAAAATTACTACAAATTTTGAACTCAGGTTTTTAAAAAATGATTGTTTTTTCATATTAATTTGGTTTTTAAGTTGAACTGCAAAAGTAAGATGAAATTTTTATTCTAACCATTTATTTAACAAATAAGAATATAGTATTTTGCTAATTCAATACCTGTCAAAAGAAAAAACGAGAAAATTTGAAGCTTCTAAAATGACGATTCTCAATTAATAAATAAGAATCTTTTTCATAAGCTGTTGCGATGTTATCGTGTTAAATACTACAACATAAATTCCTTGTTGGATATTTTCAATAGAAATAAACCCTTCTTGCACTGAACCAAAGGTGCGGATTTTTCTACCATTCATGTCGTACATGGCTATTGTCTCTATAGCGTCATCACCCGAAAAACGATAAAATAACATATGATTTCTTTGATAGATTGTCAATTTATCTTGTATAAAATCTGAAGTATTTAATTTTTGACCTTTAGCTGCTTCAACAATATATTGAAGGCCCAATTTAGTAAACTTAACCGCATGTTCACCGTTTTGAATTACCGAAAACAAATCATCCGGCGTATGGATAAAAGGGTTGTCCTCTCCCAATTTTGCTTCAAAAGGCATCGATGCCGGATAACCGTTTAATGCCCAGCTTGCATGATCGGAACAGGCGTATCCACACTGAGAAAAACCATAAGTAAATTGATGCGCCCCCGAACTGTTATAGGTATCCATAAGTGAGGCCAAAAACTGATTCAATGCACTGCTGGAGTACCAATCGTCCAAAATATAAACATCCTCAACAGAGCCGTTATACCCTGTCATATCCAATTGTAAATAGGACACTACATTTACATTGTTGCTTTTATAATCCGCAGCAATTTCAGCAGAACCTACTAATCCGATTTCTTCTGCTGCATACGCCATTACTTCAACAGTTTTGGAAGGCTGGTATTTATTTTCAAGTAACACGCGTACAATTTCTGTAAGCGATGCAATTCCTGAAGCATTGTCATCAGCGCCCGGAGCGTCATCGTTGTTCCACGAAATTGAATCAATATGCCCTCCGATAATAACATATTCCGAAGGTTCTGAATTTCCTTCAATAGTGAGAATCAACGAAGGCATAGGAGAACCGGCATGGGTTACAAGCCGCGTTGAAATATCGGTTCGGGAGGATGCCAAAATCATGGTGTCCCATTTTTGTTTTAAATCCAGGACGGACTGTGTAGCTTGTGATTTCGTGTGATAACGCGTGCCATAGTTTTGTAAATCCAAAATCGTGTTTTCAATATGTGTTTGGCTCACAGCGTCAAGAAAATCATAAACTAATCCAGGTTCTGTGATTGTAAAATTTTGGACTTGATTCTCTTTTGGAGAAAAATTTAAAACCGCAGATGCTTCTTGCAATGATTTTGCAACCATAAATTGAGGCCCGTGAACCGGACTTTCCATTCTTAAAATTTGTGTCATTTTTTCAGTCAATAAAACGGCAGAAATTCCGTTACTTGTTTTGACAATGTCAATTTCCGAAGGATGTGAATTTTTATAATGAGCAGCAGTTTGACTGTCCATTGTGGCAATTATTTCTTTGTTCTGTGCCCAAAGGTTATAACTTAGGAATACAGCGATAATCAGCAAAAGCGTTTTTTGATTCATAGCAAAAGTGTGAGTAAGTTAATTAAAGTATAAAAGCTGTTGATTGTAAACACAAATTTCTTAAACAATCTATAATATTAGCATTCAAAATTCATAAATATCTGTTTATTGAATTATCTTTCCTTTTAAACTTAAGTAAATTTGAACAAAAAAATTGCTTTGGATACACCTGAACCTGACAAGTGGGTAGATCGTTACTCGGATTATCTATACAATTACGCCATTGGTAGAGTAAACAATCACGAAGTGGCACAAGACATTGTATCCGAAACTTTTTTATCGGCCTTAAAAGGGATTAAAAATTTTGAAGGACGATCATCCGAGCGCACCTGGTTAATCGCAATTATCAAAAGAAAAATCATTGATTATTACAGGCGGCAGAGCACCGAGAAAGAACGCTCTAAAATTTCATTTCACAATACGGATTCGGAAGAAGAGAAAGACTGGTTGGAAGAAAATGTTGCCGACATGCAATTGGTATCTGCCGATGAGAAAATCGAGAATGACGAACTGCGCATGGCAATCTTAGAATGCATGACAGAACTCAGTGATATTCAGGCACGTATCTTCAGAATGAAAAACATTGAAGGTCTGGACACTGAATATATTTGTAATGAACTGAACATTACTCCGTCTAATCTATGGGTAATACTACACAGAGCAAGAAAAATACTAATGGATTGCATGGAGAAAAAATGGTTTAACTAACGCTACAACATGGGAACTTCCAAATGCCAAAAGACGACAAAGCTTTGCGACAAAAGAGAATGCAAAGAAGCTACTTTCTATGAGATTATTGTTATTCATTTGCATTTGATTCGGTGTAAAAGTTGTAGAGAATATTCGAAAAAGACGCAAAAACTTTCATCCATCCTTCAAAAAGCTTCCATCAAAAAAATGTGTCCTCATATAAAACAACAATTGAAAACACAATTTCAAGAAGAACTAAACGAAGCTGCTTCACAAACTCGAAATTAATTCGAAGAGCAGCCACCACCCTATCGGAAGCGCTTCCACCCAAAATGAAGCAAAATAACGTGATTGTTTCACATCGGTCATATAAATGCTCAATCCCAAGAAAATCAAAAACACCATCAAACTTACTGCATGTGCTTCTTGAATCGGAAATTTAACGAATTCCAACAGCACACACACCAAAATCCCTCCATAACCGATTTGTTTTGTACGCCGTATTCCAAAAAGTTGAGGCAATGTTTTTAAATGTGGAGAATCTGTAACGACATCTCTAATTTCAAAAGGAATAAGCAACACTAAAACAATAATAAACCGTTGTATAGAAGTCAATGCAACTCCGGTTGTCCATTCTGTGTTTGTCGAAGTTTCCAAGGGTAACAAAACGGTTACACCCGCCCAAACGAAAGCTACCAAAAACGCTTTCCAACCCGAAACACTTCGTAAATTCCTTCCGTGTCTTAGAGGGACAACATATAAAAAGGTCATCAATCCCATCAGAATCAGTGTAAGGATTGTGAGGAGCGAAAAATGAGAAATTAAATAAAACAGGCTCAAACACGCCAATCCGTAGCACAAAATATCCCATTTTATAATCCGAAAACGTCTCGATTTAAAATGAGAAATAAAATTATAACTCAGAAACGTTCCTGTGAAAATTACTACCCACAGCGTGAATGGAATTTGCAGACTAAATTCTTTTACGGTTATGACCGTAAAAGCAGTTACAGCCAGTGCCACGTGAATATGTTTTTCTACATAAATCCACCTCAGATAAGGAAAAAAATTCATTCATTCAAAATTAGCGAAAAACAAAAAAAATCGTACAAGTTTCTGAAAAAAAAGAATTTATCTCCTTGCGTTTCCATTTAAAAATCGAGTAAAAAATAGTACTTTTGCACTACAAACAAAACTGTGTAATTAGTGTGATATCGCTATTTACACTTTTCTTATTATTTAAAAAATTCCGCAATAAGCGACAACACTATGAATACGGATTCTTTTGCATTAAGACACATCGGACCTCGTGAAACAGAGCTCCCTGAAATGTTGAAAACCATTGGCGTTAACTCATTGGATCAATTAATTTACGAAACCATTCCTGATGATATTTTGCTAAAAAAAGCTTTAAAGCTGGACACGGCGATGAGCGAGCAAGAATTTATGGAACACATCATGGAATTGTCCACGAAAAACAAACAATTTAAATCCTATATCGGTCTCGGATATCACCAATCTATCACCCCTCCTGCCGTTCAACGTCATGTTTTTGAAAATCCGGGATGGTACACTGCTTACACACCCTACCAAGCAGAAATATCACAAGGGAGATTGGAAGCACTTTTAAATTTCCAAACGGTAGTCACCGAACTTACCGGAATGGAACTGGCGAATGCATCACTTCTCGACGAATCTACAGCAGCTGCTGAGGCAATGTCCTTACTTTTGGCAGTGAGAGATCGCGATAAAAAGAAAAACGATGCTCGAAAATTCTTTGTTTCCGAACAAGTCCTTCCACAAACCTTAGCAGTACTGCAAACACGTGCTACTCCTATTGGTGTGGAATTGGTCATCGGAAATCATGAAGAATTTGATTTTGCTGAAGATTATTTCGGAGTCTTGTTACAATATCCCGGAAAAACCGGTGAAGTTTTTGACTATAAAGAATTTGTTCAAAAATCCAACAATGCCGGAATTAAAGTTGCTGTAGCAGCTGATATTCTCAGTTTGGTACTCTTGGAAGCACCGGGGCATTTTGGAGTTGATGTGGTGGTCGGTACTACCCAACGATTTGGAATTCCTTTAGGCTATGGAGGACCTCACGCCGCTTATTTTGCTACCAAAGACGAATACAAAAGAAACATTCCCGGAAGAATTATCGGCGTTTCTAAGGATACGGACGGAAATCGTGCTTTGCGGATGGCACTACAAACTCGTGAACAACACATTAAACGAGACAGAGCGACATCCAACATTTGTACTGCTCAAGTTTTACTGGCAGTTATGGCAAGCATGTATGCAGTGTATCACGGTCCAAAAGGATTGAAATACATCGCTCAGAAAGTTCATCGAAGTGCGATAACTTTAGCCGACAAGCTTCAAGAATTAGGCTTTGAACAAGTAAACAAAGTGTTTTTTGACACCATTGTAATTAAAACCGATGCAACAAAAATCAAATTTTTTGCAGAAGCGAAAGAAGTGAATTTTTATTATCCCGATAACGAAACCGTTTCCATTTCACTCAATGAAGCCACTACGATAAAAGATTTAAATAAAATCCTTTCAATTTTTGCCGAAACAATTAAATCTGATTTCAGTAAAATTACGGAACTAACTGAATCTGATGCTCTTCCTGAAAATGTCGCGCGACAAACAGCGTTTATGGAACAGGAAGTTTTCAACAGCTATCACAGTGAAACAGAATTGATGCGCTACATCAAAAAACTGGAACGCAAAGACTTGTCTTTGAATCACTCCATGATTTCACTCGGTTCGTGTACGATGAAATTAAATGCTGCCGCAGAAATGCTTCCGCTCAGCAATCCGATGTGGGGAAATATTCATCCGTTTGTCCCTGTAGAACAAGCAGAAGGATACCATACGGTATTGAGAAAATTAGAAAAACAATTGAGTGAAATCACCGGTTTTGCTGCGACTTCATTGCAACCGAATAGTGGAGCTCAGGGCGAATTTGCAGGCTTGATGGTTATACGTGCTTATCACGAATCTCGTGGCGACCATCACAGAAACATTTGTTTGATTCCGGCATCGGCACACGGAACCAACCCTGCAAGTGCCGTTATGGCAGGTATGAAAGTAGTTGTTGTAAAATCTACTGAAGAAGGAAACATTGATGTGGATGACTTGAGAGAAAAAGCAGTTAAACACAAAGACAACTTGTCGTGCATCATGATTACGTATCCTTCTACTCACGGAGTTTATGAAGCATCTATAAAAGAAATTACAAGTATTATTCACGAGAATGGAGGTCAGGTATATATGGATGGTGCCAATATGAACGCTCAGGTAGGGTTGACACATCCGGGCGCTATCGGTGCAGATGTTTGTCACTTAAACCTTCACAAAACATTTGCAATTCCTCATGGTGGTGGCGGTCCCGGCGTAGGTCCGATTTGTGTTGCCGAACAATTGGTTCCGTTTTTACCCGGAAATCCAGTAATTCCTACCGGCGGTTCTGAAGCCATCACGGCTATTTCTTCTGCTCCTTTCGGAAGTGCTTTGGTGTGTTTGATTTCTTACGGATACATCTGTATGTTAGGCGTAAACGGATTGAAAAAAGCAACGCAACACGCAATTTTAAATGCCAACTACATCAAGGAACGACTGAAAGGACATTACGAAGTATTATATACCGGAGAACGCGGACGTGCCGCCCACGAGATGATTATCGATTGCCGACCGTTTAAGGACAAAGGAATTGAAGTTTCGGATATTGCAAAACGTCTTATGGATTATGGATTCCACGCCCCGACAGTTTCTTTCCCGGTTGCCGGAACGCTGATGATAGAACCGACAGAAAGTGAAAGCAAACAAGCATTGGATCAATTCTGTGATGCGATGATTGCCATTCGAAATGAAATTAAAAATACAGTAAAAGGCGAGACAAACATTCCGCTTAAAAATGCACCGCACACGTTGTCGATGGTTACTGCCGATAAATGGGAGTATCCGTATACGCGACAAGAAGCCGCTTTCCCGTTGGAATATTTGTCGGAAAATAAATTCTGGCCATCAGTTAGACGTGTGGACGATGCATATGGAGACAGAAATCTTATTTGTACTTGCGATCCGATTGAAGCTTATATGGACGCATAAGCAAAAAAAATAAGCATGAAGAAACCAAAAGACTTTGTTGTATTTTTATATGACAAAGTCTTTTTTTATTTAATCGAGATTTATTTCATAAGAGTTTATCTTTTAGAAACCTCTATAACTAGAAATAATGATTAATTTTAAAAAAAATTACTTATGAACGTAAAAATTATCGGTGTCGGGAGTTATATTCCTCAGCAAATAACGACGAATGAGAGTTTTGACAAGCATGAATTTTACCATGAAGACGGAGTTCGCTATGATCAGGACAATCAGACGATTATAAAAAAGTTTAAAGCCATTACCGGGATTGAAGAGCGGCGTTACATCGGTCCGGAACAAAACAATTCAGACATCGCATCGCTTGCCGCGGATAAAGCCATTGAAGATGCCAAAATAGACAAAGAAACATTAGATTACATAATTGTCGCTCACAATTACGGCGATGTTTATTCCGGAAGTTCCCAAAGCGATACGGTTCCAAGCATTGCGACCCGAGTGAAGCATACATTAAAAATTCAGAATCCGGAATGTGTGGCTTATGATCTTATTTTCGGTTGTCCGGGTTGGATAGAAGGCATGATTCAAGGATATGCATTTATAAAAGCCAACATAGCCAAGAGATGTTTGGTAATCGGTTCTGAAACACTTTCAAGAGTAGTAGATCCGCACGATCGCGACTCAATGATTTACAGTGACGGTGCAGGAGCGACAATTATTGAAGCAACCACAGAAGACGGCGGAATTCTTTCTCATTACAGTGCGACTTATGCGATGGACGAATCTCATTTCATCTATTTTGGTGAGAGTAATAATGCGGAAAAAAAAGATTCGCGCAAGTACATCAAAATGTACGGGCGAAAAATCTATGAATTTGCATTAAACAACGTTCCGAATGCAATGAAAATCTGTTTGGAAAAATCCGGGCATTCAATCCACGATATAAAAAAGATATTTCTACATCAGGCAAATGAAAAAATGGATGAAGCTATCTTAAAAAGATTTTATAAACTGTACGGATTAAATCCGCCAAATGACATTATGCCGATGAGCATTGAAAAATTAGGAAACAGTAGTGTAGCTACCATTCCGACCCTGTTAGACTTGGTTAGGAAAAAGACGTACACAGAACACACGTTGAAAACCGGAGATGTAGTTATTTTTGCCAGTGTTGGTGCCGGAATGAACATCAACGCATTTGTTTATCAGCTATAAAGCGCAAATCTAACCGCTAAAACATCAGTCTTTCATCGAATATGTATAAATATTTCCCAAAAAAACGCTACCGAAATACTCTGAAATTTGTCTCGAAATTCATCACAAAAGAAGAACGCATTTTAGATTTGGGTGTCGCCAATCCTTTTTCCGAAATATTAAAAAAAGAAGGCTATAACGTAACCAACACGGACGGACAAGATCTCGATTTAGACACTTCTGTTGTAAAAACTACAACTTATGAAGTGGTCACAGCATTTGAAATTTTGGAACATCTTGTCTCTCCTTTTCCTTTACTCAAAGACATTAAAGCAAATAAACTGGTAGTATCGATTCCGTTGCGATTGTGGTTTTCATCGGCATACAAAAGCAAAACCGATAAGTGGGACAGACACTATCACGAATTTGAAGATTGGCAATTTGATTGGCTTTTAGAAAAATCAGGCTGGAAAATTATCGCCCGCGAGAAATTTACCAATCCGGTAAAAAAAATCGGTTTCCGACCCTTGCTGCGTTTATTCACTCCCCGATATTATCTTGTTTATGCAGAACGGATTGTATGAAAACAGCCCTTATCATACCTGCCCACAATGAAGCAAATCATCTCCGGCAAATGTTAAATTCAGTTTGTGCGCAAACACGTATTCCTAACGAAATTATTGTAGTGGATGACAACTCAACGGATAACACTTATGAAATTGCCAATCAATTCTCAAAGCAATATTCATTTATTCAAGTCATTAAACATCATTCCACTGCTGTTCACGAACCCGGGAGTAAAGTAGTGAAAGCTTTTTATGCAGGTTTCAATCAGCTGAAAAAAGAGTATGATTTAATTGGAAAATTTGATGCTGACCTCATCTTACCTCCTGATTATTTTGAAAAAATAACGAATCTGTTTATAAACAATCCTAAAATTGGAATGGCGAGCGGACTTTTATATATTAAAAAAGGAGACGCATGGGAATTTGAAGCAATTTCCGAAAAAGACAAAGTCCGCGGTCCGATTAAACTGTATCGAAAAGCTTGTTTCAATCAAATAGGCGGTTTAAAAAAAGCCATTGGTTGGGATACCGCAGACGAACTTTTGGCGCGCTACCACGGTTGGGAAATTGCAACAGACAAGACCGTGCACGTAAAACATCTAAAACCTACCGGAGCTTCTTACACTAAAAAATCGCGTTTTAAACAAGGAGAAGCGTTTTATCGTATGCGCTACGGATTTTTATTGACAGGTATTGCTGCAGCAAAACTCGCTTTCAGGAAAAAAAGCAGCATTTTTTTATTTGATACACTTAAAGGATACTGTCGTGCCAAAAAAGAACAAAAAGAATTTTTAGTATCCGAAGAAGAAGGAAAATTTATTCGCGATTATAGAAAAAAAGGAATTTTGACAAAATTGTTTTTTAAAAAGCAAACTGATTTGTAGCTATGAAATCCTTATTTTTACTGAAAAAATTGAAAATGAAACATCTTGTAAAAATACTTTTTCTGGTATTTGCATCTACTTTCTTTTATTCTTGCGGTTCCTCACAAAAAGCAACCGAATTTACAACCCCCAACAAACCCAAAAACATCATCCTTCTTATTGGTGACGGCATGGGTCTAAGTCAAGTTTCTTCAGCATATTTTTATAAAAGAGAAGGAAACCCGAATTTCGACAGATTTACAACCATCGGATTGAGTAAGACATCTTCGGCATCCGATTTAATTACAGATTCAGCAGCCGGTGCCACAGTGTTTTCTACCGGTGTCAAAACCTATAACAATGCCATTGGAGTTGCTGTGGATTCTACTCCCGTTCCTACAATAATGGAACATTTGATTCAACGAAATTACAGTACGGGAATTATTGCAACTTCTTCCATTCAGCATGCAACTCCTGCTTCTTTTTACGCTCACGTAAAACACCGAAATATGTATGAAGATATTACAGAATTTATCCCTTATTCCGGAATTGATTTCTTTGCCGGAGGCGGATTAAAATTTTTTACCAATCGCGAAGATGGTCGTAATCTTTTGGATGAATCTGCAACTGCCGGATATAAAATAATTACCGACTTTCTCCCTTCAGAAACTTCCTCAGAAAAAGAACTCATTCTTCTGGCGGAAGATGGTATGCCGAAAATGCAAGAAGGTCGCGGAGATTTTCTTCCGAGAGCTACTCAACTGGCACTTGATAAATTATCACGAAACAAAGACGGATTTTTTTTGGTGGTAGAAGGCAGTCAAATTGATTGGGGTGGTCATGCGAATGACGCTCCTTATTTAATTCTTGAATTATTAGACTTTGATGAAGCGGTTGGTGTTGCCTTGGATTTCGCAGAACAAAATGGTGAAACTTTAGTAATTGTCACTGCCGATCACGAAACGGGCGGATTCACCTTAGCAGGCAATGATAATTATAACGATTTAAATCCCGTTTTTTCAACCACGGGACATTCTGCCACAATGGTTCCGGTGTTTGCCATCGGTCCCGGCGCAGAACTTTTTGGAGGCATCTATGAAAACAATGAAATCTATCATAAAATGATGCAATTGTTGGCTCCATAAATCATAAACAAATTTTAAAAGCTGCCAATTCCATATATTTTAGAAGATTAGGTGCGTTTATTTTGTAATTTTAGCCACTTCAAAACCGACATATGAAATATCTTCATGACATTGGATCATATTTTATAATGATGCGAAAGGTTTTTGCAAGTTTTACCAAACCGTTCGTATTGCGTCAATTGATTTTTAAAGAAATTGACGACCTCATTATCGGCTCGTTGGGGATTGTTTCATTTGTATCGCTTTTTGTCGGCGCTGTTGTTTCTATTCAAACAGCATTAAATATGGACAATCCGTTAATTCCCTCGAGTCTTATCGGGTTTGCAACCCGACAATCTGTAATTCTGGAATTTGCACCCACATTTATCTCCATCATCATGGCAGGAAAAGTAGGCTCGTTTATTACTTCCAGCATTGGTTCAATGCGGGTTACCGAACAAATAGATGCGTTAGAAGTTATGGGAATCAATTCTTTAAATTATTTGGTTTTTCCAAAAATCATAGCGCTTTTGCTCTATCCGTTTGTCATTGCAATCTCTATGTTCCTCGGCGTGTTTGGTGGATATTTGGCAGGTGTTTACGGCGGATTTGCATCATCAGAAGCATTTATTCAAGGATTGCAAGACGACTTCATTCCATATCACTTGTTTTACGCATTTTTTAAAACCTTTATTTTCGCTTTGATTCTCGCCACCGTTCCTTCGTGGCAGGGATATTATATGCAAGGAGGTGCACTTGAAGTGGGTCGCGCAAGTACCAATTCTTTTGTGTGGACAAGCGTGCTCATTATTCTTGCAAATTATATCATAACCCAATTATTGCTAAGCTGATGATTAAAGTTATAGACGTACATAAAAGCTTTGAGTCTGAACAAGTCTTAAAAGGAATTACTACCGAATTTGATCAAGGAAAAACCAATCTAATTCTCGGACAAAGCGGTAGCGGAAAAACCGTATTGTTAAAGTGTCTTATCGGGCTCTTTACGCCGGAAAAAGGTGAGATTTATTATGGGGATCGCGCGATTCATGAAATGGATGACGATGAAAAGAGAAAACTCAGAGAGGAAATCGGGATGCTCTTTCAGGGAGGCGCCTTGTTTGACTCCATGAATATCGAGGACAATGTTATGTTTCCGCTTCGTATGTTCACTAAACAAAGAAAAGCTGAACGCTTGGAAAGGGTTAATGAGGTTTTAAAACGCGTTAATTTAGAAAATGTAAACAAGAAATTTCCTTCTGAAATATCGGGAGGAATGCAGAAACGGGTCTCTATTGCACGCGCTATTGTAAATCGTCCCAAGTATTTATTCTGCGATGAACCAAACTCCGGACTTGACCCCAAAACAGCAACCCTGATTGATAATTTAATTCAGGAAATTACTCATGAATACAACATGACTACGGTTGTTGTTACGCACGATATGAATTCTGTTATGGAAATCGGAGAAAAAATCGTGTTGTTAAAAAACGGAAAATTGGTTTGGGAAGGTTCCAATGATAGAATTTTTAAAACCGATAATGAAGATGTGATTGACTTTGTATATTCTTCAGATTTATTTAAAAAAATCAGAGAAGTCCAACTGAAAGAAATGTAACTATTTCGGTTCCCCGGTTTTTCAGCTCAATCAAACGGGAGTTATAAAAATCTCCCCTCGCTGGTGCGCGATTGCATCGCGTTCCTTGTCCAAATTTAAATAAACTTTCCTATCCCGATTCAACCATAATATTGGAATACTACAATATCATCCAATAATCCTTTTTCATCCGCATAATCC
>JAAYLC010000222.1 GCA_012522045.1 Bacteroidota bacterium | reverse complement strand
TTTCTGGATTTTGTATCGGAACTGAAAAATAAGCATCGCTTAAATCGCTTCTATGAATGCCGATTTTTTTAATTTTTGAGGATTGGTGGCAAAAAATCAAGGGTTGTGCAACGGTTACCATTGTTGGTGGCTGGTTTTTTTTCTGTCAGTGTTTTTTACAGTATTTTATTATCCGCAATTCGCATTGTAAAACCGTATCATTTCCATCCATTTTTTGACATCTTTTCGGGTTCGCCAAAATAGTTTCTTGTCTTTATGCTCATTGTAATAGGCTTTGTACTTTTCTTCAAATTCGGGACATTTTGATAAAATACCCCAAACTTTATCAGAGAAATGATGTTTGTCTATAGGATATATTTCATTGTTGATGACAAGCATATCGGAGCAGTAGGTGTTGTGAGGTCCTCCGTTCCACAAATAGGATACGTTTCCTTTAAGGTACACCGTATATTCTTCCCAACGGTTGTCGCAAGGGGATAGATAAACCCAAGAGGTTTTGTTTTTCGAATAGATTTCTTTTACGTCTTTGAGGGGTAGTTTGATTTTTCCTGTGTCGGTACGAAAACGTATGATGTTGTATCTATTGAACACACTACGATAGCGCTTTCCGTAAATGGTATCGCCCTTGTTTAGAATAGCGTAGTCTGACCCCGAATTTTTCCGCTTTGATTTTTCAGGGGTTAAAATCCCTTCTGCAATGGGTTGGGTAGGGTGGTAGGCTCGCAGGTAATAAACCACTTTATCACGGATTTTCTTTTTCATACTCAACGATTTGTTGAAGTAATAAAAAGCACTATCATACTCTTTTTTGGTCTCTTTTACTAATCCATAATTGTCGTACATTCCCAAAAGATAAGTACTACTGTTTAATTTTTCTGCCATTTTGATGCCTTTGAGCATAAACTCAGCAGATTTTTCAATATCTCTCTCGGAGCGAATACCCGTAAAGAGAATACAGATTGGCAGCTGGTTCAAAAAGTTCTATTTCTTCGTAAACATTAATTGCATTAAAAAAATATTTTCGGCTCAAGTCATATTTTCCCTGATAAAAATAAATCATACCAATGTTAGAGTAGCTGTCTGCTATTCCTTTTTGATAGCTAATTTGTTTTGACTTTTCGAGATTAGTGAGATAGGCATCAAGATTTGACGAGTCTGTCAGGATTTTTTTTTTCGTAAGAAATATTATTCAAAGAATCAATTTGCCTGATTGACTCTTCCCGATTTTGCCCCAGTGCTAAATTACTAAGAAGCAAAAAAAACAGAATTATTACGGTATGTCGATTCATATTTTTTTAGAATAAAAAGTGAGCCACTAAGTTAGCATAAATGTCCTTTTATGCTCTCCCAAACAGACTTAAAAAAAGTAACTACTGCTTGCATAACTTTAGTTTTTGTGTTGTTTACCAAAAAAAAGTACAGAAATAAAATCCTTTCAGTCGCCCCGGAGCAACTGAAAAGGATTTTATACATAAAACCAAACCTCCTTTATTGTTGTTTATTTTTTCAAATCATACGAATAAATAGTGTTATTATTTGCTTTGTAGTACAAATAACCACCCAATTCATCTACTTCGTATTCGGGCTTTTTGTCTTTTAGTGATATTTCTTTTTCTTTAGTTCCCGAATCTTTGTTTACTTTTACTAATCCTACATCTCCGCTATCTAATTTGGTAAGAATAAATTGAGTATTTTCGGTAGCTGCTGTTGCACTGAAACGTCTTGTCATTTCAGCAAACGAAGCTCCTGCGGCGTTAGCAAAAGCATTTGCCATTTCTTTATAGCTTTCTCCGGTTGAAGTATAATCCCCCAAAGTGTAATAACTTCCTCCTGTATAATGAACATGTCTATGTTGTTCTGCTGCCATATGTGAACTAACAGAAGCAGCAGCCGAAGCCACAGTCAGAGCTCCCATCAGAATTGCACCTGCTGCACTTTTGCCCGGAGCTTTGTAATATTCGTGGAATTTCTGTGAGCCATTAAAATCAAGCATCATCATATTTTGGTCAGAAGTCAATAATATTCCTTCATTTCTTAAAATCAAATTGTTAGGATATTCTTTTCCGTCAAACTTAAAAGTAGCCAAAGAGCTTACTTCTCCCGTATTTTCGTCAATAGCCATAATTTCTTCTCCGGTACTGATTAGGTAACGCTTATTTTTAGAGTCGTAACCGCTTGTAACAGATTTGGCTCTTTTGTATTTTAATTCTTTGTTCCAGATAGATTCTCCGGTATTCAGATTAATAATATTACAATCGGAATCGGTAATGTAAATCATTCCCTTTGGAGTCATTGCCATGGTATGAATATTTTCTCCGGTTTTCATTGGTTTTCTAAAAAGAGGAACTCCGTCAAAAGAAACTTTATTGATACCTCCGTCTTGTAACCCGAACAAGATTCCATCGTCCATAATGTAAAAATGTTGCACATAACCTTTGGTTTTTGGAGCTTTTTCCCAAAGATCAGAACCGTCTTGAGCACTCAAAAAAGCGATTTTTGATTCTGAGGCTCCTGAAGCTAATTTTCCAATCCCTTTTTTACCTGAATTATCTACATCGCTCACACAAGCCAAACCATTCGGAAGGATTTCAAAACGGGTTACAATTCCTTTTACTTTACGTTCTTTATCCCATAATTTTTGTCCGGAACTACTTATTTTGTGAATACGGGTGTTTCCGCCTTTGTTTTCAAAAGCATAGATTTCTTTTCCGGTTTCATCTGCTGTTACCCACGAAATTTTATCTACATCTTTATTTTCCCAGACTACAGTTCCGTTGTTGATGTCTAAACGCAGCAAACTTTTGTCCGTACCGACTAACAGTCCCCCGTCAATAATAACAGGAGTGGTCAGAAACTGCTGTCCCATCTTAGGTTTGAAAGGAACAATTCCGACTTCTTTTCCATCAAGAAGATCATAAACTCCTACGGCAACTCCTTTTTCTTTGTGAATCCCTGAAATTACTAATTTGTTTTCAGGTAACATTATGTCTGCTCGGTTAGTAAACCTCCAATTGTTATCTTCCGTAGCAAATAATTTTTTTCCTGAAACATAGTCAATAACTGCTTTTTTGGTGCTGAACATTCCACCTTCATTAATAATCACATAAGGTGACATCGGAATAAAATCTAATTCTTCGGGCTTAATTTTCCCGTAATCTTTAAATAAAAAGTGAGTTTGACTCGCTCCGGGTTTAATTCCTCCTAAACCTCCGGAACCAGCAACTACTAACACACCGGCATCAGTGAGTTTCATAAAGCTGATTTTCCCTCCCATATCATACGAATATTGAGGAGTTTCTGCTTTTTGGGCAAACAGTGAGCTTGCCATAAAAAGCACTGCATAAGTAAAATTTTTGAGGTTCATAACACTATGTTTTTTTATTAATCCAAAATTGGAAATTATTGTTTAACCATTCAATAAGGCATTTGTCGTATTTTAGATATGTAGTAGATTGATACAAAAAGAAAAGCGGGAGCAATCATCACTCCCGCTTTTCAAAATGAAAAAACTAAACTATATGAAATTGATTATTTCTAAAAGTTTTTTAAAAGTTGATATAAAAAGAACCTTCGGTAACATTCTTTTTATCATCTCCAGTTGTGTTTTTAGCTTCAAAATGAAATGTTCCTTTGATGTATTCTCCTTCTTCGTATTCAGCAACCTGAATTTCTCCTACTTTATCACCTCCTTCATACGGAGCAGTCCAAGAAGTCTGTTCAAAATCCTCAGGATTTGAAGGATCAACAACAATTTCGGTATAAGTAGCAACAGTTCCTATAGCACCTGCTTCACCACCTAAGTCATAAGTACCAGTTCCTTCAAACCCATTAATTGTAAATACAAAAGCTTTACTAGAAGTTCCTCCTGTGTTTCCTTGAAGTTGTAGTGTTGTCCCCACTTGTGTAGCAAATGTTACCATTTCTAAAGTTTCAACCCAAGTTTCATCTACTTTAGCTTTGATTGTTCCTTCGGCAGCAGATCCTCCACCTCCTCCATCATCACTACTACTGCAAGACAGAGCAAATGAAGAGATTACTGTTGCTAAAACTAACATACTGATTTTTTTGATTGTTTTCATAGTTTAAAATATTTAGTTAATAATTGTGTACAAAAAGTTTTATTTGATTATCCTTGTTGTATCTTTTCGGTGGTTTCGCTTTTTGAAAAGGTCATTTTCATTTGACTTTCTTTCATATTCCCAAACTTTCCGTTTAGGTTCACAACGGCTAATCCTTCGGAAAAATCATAAGCTCTTTCATATTTTAAAGGTATAATTTCCTTTCCCGTAGGGTCAATAAATCCAAATTTAGCATTTAATCTTACTCGAGCCATCCCATCTGAAAATGTATTTGCCAAGTCATATTTTGGCGCTACAATTACCTTGGAATTTTGGTCTTTGAACCCCCATTTTCCGTTATCTGCTTCAAACGGTTTTAACTCCTGTGCCTGTAATGTCATTGCGCCAATGAGCAAAAGACAGATTGTAAAAATTTTTTTCATCTGTTTTTCAATTTGTTTTTAATTTGTCAGGTGGAATGCCAAAAGAATATATCGGTTAGTTTATCAATGAGTTAATGGGCATTTCATAATTATTTGATGTGTTTAAGTTACTTTACTTCTTTGCCCGTTTTGTCGATATAAAATTTTCTACCGTCTTTGGTTACCTTGGCTTTACCACTTATAAACACAGGAGCGATAAAACCCTGAAAATGTATCATTGGCAGTATCGTATCAATAAATTATTTTATCGATTTGTGTTTCATATCGAGCATTTGCTTGAAACGTTGCATTTCAGCCTTTGCTTCGGATTCCCGCTTGGCTCGTTCTGCTCTTGATGTTGTTTCAGCTGTGTATGTAAACCCTCCCCAGGAAGACGTATTGGATTTTGCTACTCGCTGTGCTGCTGCTCGCTGCGCATCTGCTTGGCGGTCTTCCGCTTTTATCTTTTCTATTTCAGCGGCCAATTTACGTTGGTAATTGTCATAGTCTGCCACCCTTTCCTTGGCAAGTTTATAACCTGCTTTTGCAGATTTTCTTACCCAACTCCATGCTTGTTCAGTACTAGCAGTAGTTCCCCAACCATTTTGGATAAATAAGCCCACCATATACATAGCTTGTGCATCACCTTTTTCGGCAGCTTTTTTATAGTGTAGATAGGCTTTGTCGTACTGCTGGTTATCATAATGGATGTATCCTGCCAACATCATGGCATCAATATTCCCTCCATTGGCTGCTTTTTCAAACCAATATAAGGCTTGTTGGTTATTTACGGGTACGCCTAAACCTTTGAAATATATATCCCCTAACAATCCCATACTAAAAACATCATTTTTTTCCGCCCCTTTCTTTGCCCATATAAAAGCTTCGTTCAAATTTTTTGAAATGCCATAGCGGTCATCAATATAAAGCAAAGCCAAGTTAGACAGAGCTGTTGGTTCTCCTTCTGAAGCGGCTTGCTTGTACCATTTTAAAGCTTCCTGAGTATTCTTGGTTGTGCCTTTTCCGACTAGATATTTATTCCCTAAATTTGTCATCTCGTTGATATTTCCATTTTCGGCAGCCTTTTTCCCCCATTTAAAAGCCTCCATATCATTTTTTTGAACACCCAACCCATCCTCATAATACTGGCTTAACATCCCCATTGAGGTTACATCTCCATTTTCTGCTGCTTTTTTCAACCAGTGAAAGGCTTCTTTGTAATTTTGGGGTACGCCCGCACCGGTGCCATACATAAATGCAAGACGGTACATGGAAATAGTACTGTTTTTCTCTGCTGCTTTTTTATACCAGGCAATTGCTTGATTGGGGTTTTTTGCAATACCTTCTCCTGCTTCATAAAAATAGGCCAGTATAGACATGCTTTCTACATCACCATTCTCTGCTGCTTTTTTGTACCAGACAATCGCTTCATTTAGATTTTTCTGAACACCACCAATACCTTTATAATAAAAATCACCAAGTTGAAACATAGCGTTTACACTATTCTTTGCAGCAGCTTTTTTTAACCATTCAAGAGCTTTGCCCTCATTTCTTTGAATATGATAGCCGCGATCATAAAGCACTGCCAGTCCATACATAGCATCACTATGTTCAAATTCAGCAGCTTTTGACCAGTATTGAAAAGCGTCAGCATATTTTTCTTGTTTGTAGGCAGTCACTCCTTTAAGGTAATCTTCTTCACCTTCCTCTACGCTGGTTGGAAGTTGGGTATTCACTTCGCTTTCTGTGGGGTTTGATTGCACAACGGTTGATGGTGCAGACTGTTTGGCAGTAACATTTTCAGAGGCGTAAGTTACTTCATTTCCGCCTGTGGTTACATAAGAATATTTGCCGTTTCGT
Organism: Bacteroidota bacterium; assembly: GCA_012522045.1. Taxonomy (GTDB): domain Bacteria; phylum Bacteroidota; class Bacteroidia; order Flavobacteriales; family Flavobacteriaceae; genus JAAYLC01. Next base: position 539 of record JAAYLC010000222.1, on the reverse strand, counting down.
TTTGCCCAAAACTGGTTGGGATTGCTGGTTGTATTAAGACTTTCATACTCAATTGGTATTACAAGTTTTCCTTTGAGGTCGTAAGCTCCGTATTTATCACCTTTTTTGACAACGATATATCCACTTTTGGGCGTCATTATTATATCGTATTCGGCAGGGATTACTATTTTTCCACTTGGGTTTCTCATACCCGTTTTGCCATTAGCGCCTAAAAATGTCCTTAACTCCTGTGCCTGCAAAACCATTGTTACCAAAAGCAAAAGGCAGGTTGTAAATAATGTTTTTGTTTTCATATCTCGTTGCGTTTTTCGTTTACAAATTTTTGTTGGTCAAATTAGGGCTTCTTGGGTAAGTGGTCAATACGCAATATGTCGTATTTTTTCGGTCGTAGCGTTTTTTTAAACTTGCCGCCAACGTCAAACTGTCTAAAAACCCTCTTCATTTAACTTTATTATTTTCTTTGATTTCTCTTGTGGTTTCGACTGTTTTTTTGTAATTTCATGCTTTGTAAATCACTTTTTTATTATGAAGTATATTTC
>JAAYLC010000026.1 GCA_012522045.1 Bacteroidota bacterium | reverse complement strand
CTCTATAAATAACTTTTATATGCTTTATTATCATAGGTCAAGAGCAATTACCTAAACGAATTCTATTTTTGTATACAAATAAATAAATGTTTAACTAAAAAATAAATATTATGGCAACACAAAAATGGATAGTAGATCAGTCACACTCCGACGTGACTTTTAAAGTAAGACACATGATGATTTCTACAGTATCAGGAATCATCACAGATTTTGATGCTTCAATCGAAACTGAAAGTGAAGATTTTAAAAATGCATCTTTTGAATTTAGTGCAAAAATTGATTCAATTAACACGAAGAATAAGGATCGTGACCAACATTTAAAATCGGCAGATTTCTTTGATGCAGAAAATCATCCGGAAATTACTTTTAAATCAAAATCATACGACGGAGAAAAAATGGTTGGTGATATGACCATTCGCGGAGTAACCAAAGAACTTGTTTTGGATGTAAGCTTTAACGGTGTGGCTGTTGACGGATACGGACAGACCAAAGCCGGATTTGAATTTACAGGAGAATTAAACAGAAAAGATTTCAACTTGAATTGGAACGCTGTAACAGAAGCAGGAAGCATCGTAGTTAGCGACAAAGTTCGGCTAAACATCGATATGCAATTCATTAAGCAATAAATTGACCACGCCGTTTTAGTTTAAATTAAAACGGCGTTTTTTTCTTTAATTCATGAAAACAATTTTTCACAAGGCTGACTCAAGAGGTCATGCAAATCACGGCTGGTTAGATACGCATCATTCTTTCAGTTTTGGTAATTATTTCAATCCAAAACGAATGAATTTCGGTGCACTTCGCGTTTTAAATGACGACGTAGTTACAGGTGGAATGGGTTTTGGAAGCCATCCGCACAGGGATATGGAAATTATTACGATTCCGTTGGAAGGTGCTTTAAAACACGGAGACAATATGGGAAATTCGGGAATCATTAAAAAAGGGCAGATTCAAGTAATGAGTGCCGGAACCGGAGTGGTTCACAGTGAGATTAACGTAGATTCCAAAGCACCCGTAAAATTTCTCCAAATTTGGATCACCCCGCGCGAACTCGGTGTAACTCCACGCTATCAGGAATTAACTATTGAAAATAATCAAAAAGAAAATATACTGATTCCTTTAATCACACCAAAGCCAGAAGAAAATACCTTGTGGATTCATCAAGATGCGTGGATTTTTATGGGTAATTTTAAAAGCTCAACAACACAGACTTATCAATTTCAAGATAAAGCTTCCGGAGTTTATTTTTTTTTGATTGAAGGACAACTTAAAATTGGAGTGCACATTTTGAACGACCGAGATGCAATCGGAATTTTTGAAACTTCAAGTTTTGATATAACCGTTGAAAATGATGCTGAATTTATCTTATTGGAAGTGCCGATGATAAATTAGACAGAAAAAAATATTCGGATGGCTCTCAGGAATTAATTTTCTTTGATAAAATAATCCCAAGTAAGTTTTAGCCCTTCTTCAACTGAATATTGCGGTAAATAATTCATCAGATTACGCGCCTTTGAAATATCGGCAAGCGAATCTCTTACATCTCCGGGACGGGGCGGTCCGTAATTTGCTTTTATTTCTTTTCCGCTTATTTGTTTTAATTTATCCCACAAATGATTTAAACTAATTCGTTCGCCACAAGCAACATTAAAAACTTGATTGACAGCTTTTTCCGATGCAAACAATCCGCGAATGTTCGCTTGAACTGCATTATCAACAAAAGTAAAATCACGTGTTTGATTTCCGTCACCGTTGATTGTTGGTGCATGTTCGTCTTTTAACGCTTTCATAAACAAAGGAATCACTGCCGCATATGCACCGGAGGGACTTTGTTTGGGACCAAACACATTAAAATAGCGCAATCCAATGGTATCCGTTCCGTATGTTTTATAAAAAACATCTGCATAAAGTTCATTGACGAGTTTGGTTACTGCATAGGGCGATAGTGGTTTTCCGATAGCATCTTCTTGTTTGGGAAGGGTTTTACTGTCTCCATAGGTTGAGCTGGAGGCTGCATAAATCATTCTTTTTACGGAAGGAGAATCACGTTGTGCGACCAACATATTTAAAAATCCGGACACATTGACTTCATTGGAAGTAATGGGATCGTTAATAGAGCGTGGCACAGAACCCAGTGCCGCTTGATGCAGAACAAAATCCATATCTTTCATGGCTTGTTTGCAGGTGTCTAAATCACGAATATCTCCTTCGATAAACTCAAAATTTGCAAGCGATTGAAACGCTTCAATATTTTTTAAAAATCCGGTAGAAAGATTATCTAAAACCCTAACTTGCTTCGCGTTGTGCTTAAGCAAATACAAAACGATATTTGAACCTATAAATCCGGCTCCTCCGGTTACTAAAAAACGATAGGATGACAGGTCTTCAGGATGATATGCTGTGGAATACAATGATTGGTGCATTTGAAATTATGGGTTAATTGAATGGTGTTGCAAAGAAAATGAATTTATCAAACAAAACGAAATAATAAAATATTTATAATGCATACTATTTTTTGGGTTTTAAACTTTTTAATACTTTTCATGTCTAAATTGTATAGAAGCAAATCAAAATGATATCCGAAAAAAAACTTATTGCGGAATTGCAATCCGATGCATCTAAAGAAATTGCTTTCCGACATTTAGTTTCAGAGTATAAAGAACGCTTGTATTGGCAAATAAGAAATTTTGTATTGGATCACGATGATGCAGATGATGTTTTACAAAACACCTTTATAAAAGTTTATAAAAATATCAAATCATTTAAAGGGGAAAGCAAACTACATACGTGGATGTATCGTATTGCAGCAAATGAAGCAATTACATTTCTCAACAAAAAAGCACGTAGAAAAAATTTATCGTTGGAACAATTAAAAACAGATGCAGTAAAGAAGTTGGAAACGGATATTTATTTTGAAGGGGATGCTTTTCAATTGCAATTTCAAAAGGCGATTGCAACCTTACCTGAGCGACAACGATTGATTTTTACCATGAAGTATTTTAATGATTATACTTTTGAAGAACTTTCAGAAATCATGGATACCTCAGTCGGCGGATTAAAAAGTAGTTATCATATTGCTGTAAAAAAAATTACAGAATACATTAAAACCAATGAGATGCTTTAAAAGACAAGAAAAATGATGAATTTCACTAGAAATAAAGACAATTATAAAGTGCCGGACAATTACTTCGATGAATTTGAAATGCGGTTGATGAACCGTATAGAACTCGAAAATTTTCCGAAAAAAAGTGGCTTTACAATTCCACAGAATTATTTTAATACAGCAGAAGCAGAAATTTGCAACCGAACCCAAACCATCAGACCGAAGGTTATTTCCTTACCAAAACTGATTGCTATTTCCGCTTCGATAGCTGCTGCTGTTGTTGTTGGATTCTTGATTTTAAACCCTATCAAATCTGTTGAAGAATCCAACACTATGATAAGCATTCAAGAGTATATAGATAGTGATTTTATGAAATTCAACTTTTACGAATTGGATGATGTAATTGATTATCAGACCATCAGCACGGATGATATCCAATTTGACTTTCTGAATGAAGATGAAGTTGAACAATATATCATGGAAGAAATAAATCCCAGATTCTGGCCTACATCGATGGTTGGAAATTAATAATTTGGAACAATGAAATTTTATACTTATTTATTTTTACTTTTTGTATTCATTGCTTTGCCCGCACAAGCGCAACAACGTACAACGTATGAGCAGATTAAAGCACTAAAAACCGCTTTTATTACAGAGCGATTGGAATTAACCCCACCGCAAGCTGAAAGTTTTTGGCCTGTTTATAACGCATACGACAACAAATTCCAGGAATTGAGAAAGCGAAGACGTGCAACTATTTATTCCAAAATTAAGAATGATTGGGAGGCAATTTCAGATGCTGAGGCAATTGTGTTGATGGACGAATATTACAAAATTGAATTGGAAGAATTGGAGCTTGAGAAGCAACGTACACTTGCTTTACAAAAAGTAATAAGTCCCAAAAAAATTATTACTTTAAAAATAGCTGAAGATGATTTCAGAAAAGATTTAATCAGAAAATACAGTAAGAACAAAAATTAAAAAAGATTCTCCTTATTAATTCACTTTTATATATAAAAATTTAAAGCTGCCGATGGCAGCTTTTTACTTTTTTAAGAGTTTAGATATAATTTGCAACTGTCTAATTGGGGGTTCTCTTTTATGAGTGAATACACCCATAATTTAAGTTCTTCAATCTCGTGGGGTAGCAATCGTGTTAGTGCTTTTTTTAGCTCTTTACAGAAAAGATTCACATCAAAACTTACTTTTGAAAGTACCGTTTTGGTGTAATCAAACATTGCTCTAGCCATAATTTAACCATTTTTAACATTAATCAGTAGTTATGTTCTATAAGCGAGGATTTTTAAATTTGAGTTAAATATAATAAATTTTCTATCGTAAAACCAGCTTCTTTAATTTATTTTTCCAAAAAGTTCCAATCTCTTGTAAAATAAATTCAAAATTGATTGTAAATCAGTCATTTTCATTTCCGAAATTTTAGAAAAGTCAAGTGCTCCCAACCCGATTGCATTGTCATTCCTATAGGTAAGGAAGAAAAAAAAGCGATAAACTTCGTTTCTCCTTAAAACTTTTCATGAAGTCAAATATTATATCAACCATAACTCTACAAATCCCATGCAAAATGAGTAAAATGCATTATAAAAAAAGACTATCAATTCATTCTTAATTTAGTTAGCATTTTTGTTACTCTTTAAGCAGTAATAAGAGCAGTCATAAAGCTTCCAAATGTTAATGTTCTATCAAATACAGTACCTTGCTATACAAACTACTGTTAAATAGTCATATCTTTGCCATAGATTCTGAAAAAATTCCAGATGGAGACAATACAGTCAAATACATACAAAGTTGAAGACCAAGAGCGAACAACAGCAGTTTTTCTTCACTTGGCTGCGTTATTGAAATACGTATTCCCCTTTGCCGGAATCATTGCCCAATTACTCATTTGGACAAGTAATAGAGAAAAAGAATTTGTAGATAAAAATGGAAAACGCGCTCTTAACTTCCAATTGAGTCTGTTGCTTTATAAGGTTATTCTTTTTATAATTTCTGTGCCGTTAGTAATAATGTTATTGACCGAATTTTCATTTTTTTCATCTGTTGATGAAATTGAGAACGTCTTTTTGCTAATCAGCACTTCCTTTACTGCTTATATTTTGGGAATTATCTTTTTTATCCTTTTGATTCTACCTATTGCAGAAGTAATAATCGCAATAATCGCAGCCATAAATGCAGCCAACTATAAGG
>JAAYLC010000008.1 GCA_012522045.1 Bacteroidota bacterium | reverse complement strand
TTTTGGAGCCATCTTCTTAGTTCTTCAAAATTGATTTCTGAAATATCGTTATAAAAAACGGATGCATCTTTAAATTTTTTTCCTTAAACGAGCAATCCGGGTTCTTCAAAATCAGCACCACTCCAAAACATCAATCGAATTCCTTGTTTTAGTTTGCTATACCCTGTTATGGGGTTTCCATCTAGAAACCAAACGGGATGCGCATGCCAGACTTTGCTTTCAGATTTCGGCAAACGAATAGCGATTTCAAGCGCTAAAGCTTCACAAATTATCTTTTCACTTTCAGATAACTTGTCGTGATATGCCTGAATATCAGGAGGAATGTTGTGCATCTTCAAGAATGTTTTTCAGTTTTTGTAAGGCTTTTGGATAGGTTTGTGCAAAATAATCCGCATGCGATTCCGGAATTTCAATTGCTATCGTAACGCTTGTATGGTTATCGAGTTTTTCAAACAAATAATTTTTAAATGTTCCCGACCATTCATCTACTTCAGCACCGGAAGTAATTTCTTTGTTGTTTTTTATAATTCCATAATGGCGAATGGAGACAAATTTATTGGGAATGTTTTCTGCTATTTCCGACAGCATTCCTCCTTTATTTCCATTTTCATCCGTGCCTATAAATCGAATTTTAGAGCCTTTGTCCCAATTTCCCTCATAAGTCGAAGTGGGATTAAATACAGAAACCCAAGATTCATATGCTGTTTTGTTTTCTAAACCCAGCATGGTGTTTTACACTTTATCTCTCGGAGCGTTGATTTGTATTGTGAAATGCAATGTTTTCATGAGTTTTTATTTTTAGGGTAGGTTTAATTGCCATGAAACTCCAAATTGATCGATAACCCAACCAAATTTTTTACTAAATCCGTAAGTGTCCAAGGGCATTGCAACAATTCTGTTTTCCGAAAGTGTTGTAAACAATCTTTCGAGTTCTGCTTCGGTTTCACAGGCTACATAGTTAGAAACAGCAGGCGAGAAATCCCAATTGTGTATTGGCGGACTGTCGCTGCACATAAATCGCTGCCCGTTTAATTCAAATTCCGCGTGCATTACAGTTCCTTCTTTCCCAGGGCCGTCTTTTCCCCACCGTTGGAGGTGGATGATTTTTGAATTTTCAAATAAGTTAACATAAAAATTCATGGCCTGTTCGGCATCGTTTTTTTGAAATGTTAAAAACGGAATTATTTTTTGATTCACGATTTTAGAAGGGTTGGAGTTTTCATCTTTGTCCTTGCTGTTCATGGTTTTTTTGGTCGGTTTTTGGTCACTAATTTTTGAATGAACTTGTGTGAATCCGGTGGTTAAAAAACTTAAAAATATAAGTAGTGTTACGGTTTTCATGATGGATTTAAATAGGTTATGCAGTGTTCCATAATTTCTTTAGAAGGGCAGAATTCATTTTCCATTCTTTTTTTGTAATGTGCTTTAAGCTTTGCATCGATTGTTTCTCCTTTTTGGAGAAATTTATTGTGGTTTTACCTACATCAGAGATTAATTGTCTAGGGTTTCAACATATTTTTTGAAATTATTTAGAATGGATTGCCACCCTGCTTGTTGCATGGCTATGGGATGCGTTGTCTCTGCTTCTAAAGCGGTCATTATTTGGGTTTTATCGTCTGAACTTTTAAAAAGTGTGACCACTTTTCGTTGATCTTCTAAAGCATAAGATAACTTTTTGTGAGGAACGATTTCATTGTAAATACCGATGAGATCAAAACCGAAACTTCCGTCTTTGGCCTCCATTCGTGCAAAATATTTTCCGCCCACACTTAACTCATTTGTTGCTTTTGGACAATGCCAGTCTGCAGTGGCAAAATTCCACTCGACAATATGCATTGGATCGGTATAATAATTCCATACGTCTGCAATTCCTCGGTTGATAGTAGCCTTGATATGAATTACTTTAGGATTCATTTTTGAGGTTTTAAATAGTTGAAAGCGCCTTTTCGCAGTCGGATTCCGTATTCTAAATAGGCTTTTAAACAATCCAAGAAATTAGTCCATCCGGATGTGTTTTCAATAAGCCAGTTAAGGTTTTTTTCGTTGCATTCTTTTTCGCCTTCTGTGATTTTTACAACTGTACTATTATCGGATTGTTCGGTTAAGGTTATAGTCACTACCGTTTGAACATCCCACACAAATGAAACAGATTCCGGCGAATTTAGTTTGATGTTTGTTACAGGAAATGTTCTGGGAAAGTCTTCAAATTCCCAATGAACTTTTGTTCCGCTTTCCAACGTACCCGAACTGTAAGAAATAAAATATTTTGTCAAATGTTCCGGATTTACAATAGCTTCAAAAACTTCCGATATCGGTTTTTGGATTTGTAAACCGGTTTTTGCTGTAAGTTTCATCAGGTTTATTTTGAATTTGGAAAGTTAATCATCCAGCAAACACCGAATTTGTCCACAAACGAGCCGAAATAATCACCCCAAAACATATCGTCCATCGGCATTTCGATTTTTCCGCCTTTGGAAAGTGAATTAAAAATACGATCTGCTTCTTCACGACTGTCCGGTGTTACCGAAATGTAATTGTTATTTCCTTGATGGAGTGTATGACCTTGGCTCGGTAAGCAATCGGATGCCATTAAAAACTGTCCGTTTCCGATAGGCAATCCTACATGCATTGCTCTGTTTTTTTCTTCATCGGGTAAATTTTCTGTTCCCGGTGCTTCATGCATTCTTTGAACAAAAAGTTCGCCGCCAAAAACCGTTTGATAAAATCGAAATGCTTCTTCTGCATTCCCATCATAATTTAAATAAGGATTTAATGTCATCAGAATTGTGTTTGTTGGTTTAAATTAAAAATAATGCGATTTAAATTGTGAATAGTGTATTTAAAAAGCAAAATATTTAGACAAATGTAGGATTAAGTTTTTTAAATCAACTTGTCATAAGACAAGAAATAAATCGGAATTGTTTAAATTTCTTTTCGAATGCGACTGAAGGAAGTGTCTGTTATTCCCAAATAACTTGCAATATATTTTAACGGGGAATGCAGCACAATTTGCGGTTTTTCTTTGAGGAGATTTTGATAGCGATTTTTGGCTGAAGTTGTAATCATTTCGAGAGATCGTTGTTTGGAATTGAATAATTTTCCGGTCATCCACAAACGTCCCCATTCTGAAAAACCCGGAATGGAATGATACAATTCCTGAAAAAGATTAAATTCAATTTCATAAGCTATACAATCTGTTAACGCCTGAATATTTTCTTGTGAGGGCACGCGTTGAAAAAGGGAGAGTACTTCAATGACCACATCCTCCGGACAAAAAAAGTCGGTGGTAATGTCATTCCCGTTAAAATCATATGCAAACGAACGGATGAGACCACTTTCAAGAATCAGATAACTTTGGGCGATATGGTTTTCTTGAAGGATAAAATCGCCTTTTCGAAATGTAATTTTTTGGTGTGAACCCATGATTTTTTCAAGCTCATCAGTGTGAATAAGCGGATGTTCATAAACGCGTTCTAGTAGTTTGTTTTTCATCGGTTGCGCGGTGTTTGATTCACGAATTTAGAAAAATTACATGAGTAATTTTTGTGCAGTATTTTTTGAAGTGTGGTTCGGGTACGGAAAGCTTTGCCAAGTAATTCTATTTTTTAGACTATTACAAAAAAAGCTCCCAAAAGAAGGAGCTTTATAAATGAAGTTTAAATTAAAATAAAATCAAGCAAATTCTTCGTTGTAGTTTGCAGTTTCATAAAATTCTTCCAATTCATCTTCAAAGAAGAATTTATCTCCAAAAGCAGGTTTAAGGTCATCCATCCAACGTGCATTTGGATCATATTTTGCATAAAATGGGCGATTAACCCAATCCGGGTTTCTTCCTTGCAGCATTTGAAGCACAAAAACCTTTTGGAAAATACCATTAATGGGAATTTCACTCACTCCCAATATTTGCACTTTTCCGGGAGTACACGACATGCTCGGACCGCGAACAGTTCGACAAATTCCACTGACTTGCTGATATGCTTTTTGGAAAATTTCCCAAGTTTTTTCTAACGGAACTTCAAAGTAGTGGCGTGCGCCGGTATCTCTTTCAACAAACATATAATACGGAATCATTCCCATATTTACTTGCTTTCGCCACATACGTGCCCACATATCGGCATCGTCATTGATGTTTTTTATCAACGGAGACTGTGTTCTGATTTGTGCTCCGGTTTGCTTGATTAGTCGGACGGCTTCTTTCACAGCATCTGTTTTAAGTTCATTTTCATGATTAAAATGCGCCATGAAAGTTAAGTTTATACCGCTTTCAGTTATTTTTTTAAACAGGTCAAGAAAATCTTGAGCATCTTTATCTGTAAGAAATTTATAAGGCCAAAATCCAAGAACTTTTGTTCCAATTCGGATGGTTTGAATGTTGGTGCCGTTATTGGGGTCTAAAAAAGGTTCAACGTATTGTTTGAATACTTTAAAACTCATAATCATAGGATCCCCTCCGGTGAATAATAAGTCGGTAACTTCGTGATGTTCGGTAAGATATCCCAATAATTGCTCGGTTTCCCTTGCTGCGAACTTCAGCCCGTCCATACCTACAAATTGAGCCCATCTGAAACAGAACGTACAATAACTGTGGCAGGTTTGTCCTGAGCTTGGAAAAAATAATAGGGTTTGTTTGTATTTGTGCTGAACTCCGTGAAGCTCTTCCCCTTGGTATTTAGGGACATTCAGTTCCATTTGTCCGGCAGGATGTGGGTTGAGCTTTTCGCGTATGGAATCTGCAATGGTTTTCAGCGTTTTTCTGTCTACATTTTCATCCAATGCTTTTTTCATCGTTTCGAAATCCGTTTCAGATAACATGTCTTTTTGAGGAAAAGTAAGTCTGAATATCGGATCTGACAAATAATCGTCCCAGTCGATTAATTCATCAATTACATAATTGTTTACTTTAAATGGAAATACGTTTCCCACTATTTCAATGTTTTGTTTTTCTTCTTCGCTCAATGCCTCAATTTGAGGAATCTCACGAAAATTTCGAACTTGAAATGCGCGGTACTTCATTTCATAATTAATCATTATAGAGGTTTTAATATTAAACATGAACAGGAAAGCACAAGCGCACATTAACCAATTGATAAGATTGGTGTTAACGTTCGTGTTTTCCTATAATTAACGGGCTAAAAAATAGCAGTGCCGATAATATACAATTAATTATGAAACCGGGAAAGGTTATTTTTAATTTTTACAATTATAAATACGCAATTCAATACCATCACTGCGTTTTGTGGCATTAAAATCTATGGCTTATAGTCGTTTTTTTACTTCAATACAATGAAGAATCCTATTTGTTATAAGCGCGGAAAAGTTTAATTTTTCAAATAGTTTTCGGTAAGCGCTATCCAATAAGCAGCACCTTTTGTAAGTAAATCCGGGTTGAACGTAAATTCGGGATGATGTACCATCGGAGTGTCGCCATTTCCTATAAAACAATAGGTTCCCGGTTTCTTTTGAAGCATAAAAGCAAAATCTTCAGAACCCAAATAAGTAGGTCCCGGATAATGTACCTGTGCTTCTCCAAACGCTTTTTTGGCAATTTCATAAGCTTCTAGTGTTTCTTTTTCAGAGTTTACCAAAACGGCACCCGGAACTCCCTCTCTGATTTCGTGTGTACATCCAAAACTCTCGGTCTGATGCTTAATTAATCGGCGAATATTGTTTAAGACCATTTTTCGATCTTCAGGGGTTTTGGTTCGAATGGACAATCGCAATATTGCCGATTGTGCCACTACATTTCCTGCTTGCCCGGAAAGAAAAGCACCAACAGTAACAACTGCACTGTTAGCAGGTGCCACATTTCTGGAAACGATTGTTTGCAGCGCCATTACTAAAGAAGAACCCGCAACGATTGGATCGATGCCATGTTCGGGTATTGCTCCGTGACTCCCTTTTCCGATGATTTCTACTTCCCAATTGTCAACTGCCGCCATGACTTCGCCATCGGTAAAATAAAATTCACCTAATTTTAATCCGGGCATGTTGTGCATGCCAAAAACAGAATCGACCGGAAAACGTTCAAAGAGTCCGTCAGCAATCATCGCCGGGCCTCCTTCCATCGTTTCTTCTCCGGGTTGGAAAATTAAACGTACGGTTCCGTTAAAATTTCGAGTTTCTGCTAAATATTTTCCTGCTGCCAATAACATGCTCGTGTGTCCGTCATGACCACAAAGATGGGAAACTCCTTCTTTTTTGCTTTTGTAGGGAAGGTCGTTAACCTCTTGAATCGGCAAAGCGTCAAAATCTGCTCTGAGACCGATAGCACGATCGCTGTTACCTTCCGTTAATGAGGCAACAATGCCGTATTTTCCTACGCCTGTTTCCACTTCATACCCCCAAGATTTAACCAAATCGGCAATATATTTTGCCGTGTTTTCTTCTTGCATAGAAAGCTCGGGATGTTTGTGCATGTATTCAAACCATTCTTGAATTTGCGATTTGTCTTTTTCTAATTTTTGCAATATAGAATTCATAATAATAGCTATTAAATTTTAGTATTTGTTTGTTTTTTAGGGATGGTCATCATAATTGAAATTAATGCAGCAACAGCCATCAGCAAGTTCACGCCAAAAGCAAAAAATGCCGCTTCACGCACTGCGGTATTGTCTTGTCTTCCGACATAATTAAATACGCCTTCAATCCACTGAATGGATTGTGGGTCACTTGAAAAAACCGTTAACACGGTAGCCGAAATCGCAACGCCGAAAGAAGCTCCCAAAGAGGAAGCCATTTTATAAATTCCCGATCCGCTTCCAACCTGATCGTCCGGAAGTGCTGTAAGTGCCGCATCTGTAGAAGGAGTGGCATAAAAAGCAAGTCCCAGTCCGAAAAGGGTGAATGCAGCCACCACCAACCATTGATAGGATGAAAGGTAATAATGCGTCGGCAGTAAAAGTGCAATGGAGAGAATTACAATTAATGATCCCCAAATCATCGGTTTTGCGGACCGAATTTTTGAAGGAGTTTTTCACCTACCCGAATGAATGAAACAATGGCAATTGCATATCCCAGCGTAAGAAATCCCGCTTGTTGTGCGCTCCAATCGCCACCAACTTGTATCAATGTCATGGCGATAATTAATATACCGGCTGTTCCGTTCAACAAAAAATTGGAAATAGTAGCTCCGGTATACGTCATGCTTTAAAAAAGTTTAAAATCAATATAGGCATTTGGATTCTTTTTTCCCATTTGAATAAAAATAAGGGTAGAAATTATACTGATAGCCAAGATGCCCAAGGTCATGGGGCTTGTCCATCCGAAGTTTCCGCCCTGCGTGGCATAAATTTGAAATCCAACCATCATAATCATAAACGTGATGATTCCTGTCCAATCCAGTCCTTGATTCTCTTGAGATTCTGCCTTACTTTCCGGAGTTCCTCTCATCATGAACAGGCCGATAATCGATAAAATTACTGCGCCGAAAAAGGTCCATCTCCAGCCGATGTTTGCTGCCATTAATCCGCCAAATAAAGCCGCAAATCCGGAACCTCCCCAAGATCCCATGGACCACAAACTAATGGCGCGTTGCCGTTCGGCACCATCCCAATAGGCTTTAACCAAAGCCAAACTAGCAGGCATGATAAAAGCTCCGGAGAGTCCTTGTAAAATTCTACCAATTATCAAAACTGTTTCAGCCAAGGCTCCTTGAGGTGTCAATCCTACTAAAAGCGAGCCCGCGATACTAAAGATGAACCCTAATTTTACGGTTCGGACGCGTCCCCAACGGTCGGCAAGATTACCAAAGATTACAATGAAAATTCCGGAAAAAAGAGCGGTTATGGAAACGGCAATGTTCATGATGTTGGTTTCAATGCCTAATTCAGAAGCCATTACCGGAGCGATATTTAAAGTGGTTTGTGCAAAAAGCCAAAAAGCCAATACTCCGAAAATCATCCCGAAAAGAATTCGGTCATTGCCCTTAAAATTATCTTTTTGAGTGGGTACTTGAGAAGTTGAGACCATATAAAAATTAGTTTATTGATTTGATTGATGATTTAAAAATAGCACATTGTTTTTACATTTATATGAAATAAACCAATCCTGTCCTAAATAATTTAAATAGGTTTTAAAATTACCGTATTTACTGCTATTTACTGTCTACTTTTTATGTTTTTCAAAATAAGACCCCTTGATATAAATTATTGGGTGGTGGTTTGGGTTCTACAAATGGTTGATCGAGCCATTTTTGCAAATCTATTTTCACAAAAAGATTAAGCCTTATAAAAGCAACTAAATTGGATAAATACCACGGGTATTTAGCCAATGCTTTGAGTGCTTTTAAAATAAGTATTGTAATTAAAGCAGTCCATATTTGAATCATTACTGCGTTTTCGGAAGTTCCGATAAAAGATTTGATATGCAATAATTGTTTTATCTCCCGGAAGAAAATTTCTATTTGCCATCGTGCCTTATACAGTTCACTTATCGTGTTTGCTGTCCAAGACTTTTGATTGGTTATCAATTCTATTTCCTGTCCGTTCTCATCATCCCAGATTACCACTCTGCGTAACTGTTTAGGGTACTTCTTTTTTGATTCAATGCCGGTAAGTTCAATGATTTCATCTATTAAAATATGTTGATGACGATTTTCCGGAAGTTCATTTTCTTTTATGCTTTGGAATAGGATGTTTTTTTATGCCTTATAACGAAGAAAACCTCGTTGCTGTCCCAAACATTTAATAGTGAAAAGTCATTGTAAAACCGATCGGCGACAATAACACTCTGCTTTAATAAAGGAATGTCATAAGCTCCTTTGTTATCAGCTGTTTTTCCATTGGTAATGTTGACATAAGCAGGCAAATGTCCGTCGTGATCTAAAAGCGTATGCATTTTGACCGCTCCTTTTGCTGTCTTGTATTTAGCCCAGTCAAATAAACTTAAGCACAAACTGATAGTGGTAGAATCTAGGAGAAATATTTTAGATTTAATTCTGAATTTAACCCGCTTTCGATAAGCCTGCTGTCCTAAAGTATTGAGCAGTTTGTAGTAATAATCTCTGAAAAGCTCCCAATCACGTCTTTTGTTTTGATAGCTAACAGTCGATTTAGAAGGTGCTTTTTCTATTCCAAGATGATTAAGATTTCCGGTAGCTGAACGCAAACCATTACTGATATCTCGAACCGATTGACTCTTTGCAAATTGACAAAAAAGCATTGAAATTAAATGAGTCCAACTGCTAAATCCTTTAGAAAATTTATCTGTTTGTCTTTCTTTGACCAATTTATTGAAAGAAGAGCGGTCCAGCTTTTGAATAATTTGAAAAAACAACATCATATTTGTAATAGGAGAGGTTTTTTTTTGTTCACACTCAAAACTAATAGATTTGAGATAAATTTCTCCCTCCTTCTTTTAAACATTTAGGACGCTATTGGAAATAAACTTTTCATTTCTGATTTTATATTATATTTATATAATTTTATTTTTTAAAATATTGATTTATAGTGAATTGTTCAGGTTTAAGTAAATGTTTCCGTAATGTGCTGATTGTTAATGATTTCTTAAATGTGTATAATGATAAAGAGGAATTTTATTGTTCTGTATTTTTTCTTTTTATGTTTTAAATTGAGTTGGTGTCAAGAATTTAATCAAACCAAAGTTCAGGAGGGAATCGATTTATATTTAAAAGGAGCTTTTGATGCGGCAATCGAATTGCTGACAGCTTGTATCGATCCGGCGGTAAAAAGTGGTGATTCGCTTGCGTTGCAATCGATTTATACCAATTTGGGAAATGCCTACAGTTCTCAAGGGGTGATGGAACGCGCCTTGGAAAATTATCAAAAAGGACTCGATATTGCTTTTCATACCTCCGATACGGCAAGGCAAGCACGAATATTAAGCAACATTGGAACCATTTATTCGGATACCAAAGACTTTCCGATGGCTTTGGAATTTTTTGAAAAATCGGAAAAATTGGCATTGCTCATTAATGATGAAATGACCCTTGCCGATTGCGCTAATGGAAGAGCTTTAATTTATGAGCAAGAAGGGAAAAATGAAGAGGCTTTAGAATTATACACTAAAACACTTGAGATTTATTCGAAACATAATTTAAAAGACAGACTCGCACTCACTTACAATAATTTGGGAATTGTTTATAAACAACTCGGGCGCTTAGACCAAACCATTTATTTCTATAATAAAGCGCTGGAATTGGCAGAAGAGATAGAGGCAAATTATATCGTTGCAGCCATCGCATCCAATTTGGCAAATGTTTATTTGCTTCAAAACCAATATGAAGAAGCCATCCATGCCAATCTGCAAGCCCAACAAAAAGCGCGTGAAATTGGCGCTACTTCCATAGCAGTGGAAACTTACGGAAATTTGATGGATGTGTACGCCGCCATGCAACATTATCAAAAGGCTTATGAATATGCGGTTTTATACAAGCAAGCCAATGACAGTTTGATCAATGTGGAGCGCACTGCACAACTTGCCGAAATGAAAGAGAAGTATGAAACCGAGAAAAAAGAAAGCGAAAACATAACGCTTCGCGAACAAAACAAAGTTAAAGAGTTGCAACTGAATGAGAAATCACTTCAACTGGCAAATCGGAATCTGATGTTAATGGGGAGTTTTTCGGTCTTATTATTATCCGGAGTTGTCGTATGGTTGTATTTATCCAGACAAAAATCCAAAAATCGTACGTTGCGAATTCTCGCTGTCAAAGAATCGGAAAAACAAGAACGCATTCGCATTGCACAAGATTTACATGATGATTTGGGAGCCGGGTTGACAAAAATCGGGTTTATCGGAGCTTTAATTTCTAATGATTTAGCTTATTCGCAATCGAATACGTATGGTAAAACCATTAAAGAAACGGTCAAACAACTTTCGGACAGTATCAAAATTTTAATTTGGTCGCTTAATTCTGAAAGTTTGAGCAGGGGAGAGTTTGTCAGTTACATCAGGCAATACGCTTATGATTATTTTGAAGATTTTTCTATTGCTGTTCACTTTCAATCAACGATAGCAAATCCTGAAAAATCATTGTCAAAAGACGAATTTCGTCAATTGTTTATGACCATCAAAGAAGGCTTAAACAACATTGCAAAATATGCCGAAGCCACTGAAGTTTCTATTATTTTTAATGATGATGATGATGAAAAATTTTCAGTGATTATCAAGGACAATGGAAAAGGATTTGATGAAACAGTTGTCAAGAAAGGCAATGGATTAAATAATATTCGGAAACGAATGGCATCGATTCAAGGGGAAATAGCCATCGTAAGTGAACCTCAACAAGGGACTACAATTAAAATTAAAATTGGTTAATTATTATGATACAGGTTGCAATAATAGAAGATGATATGGAGCTGAGCGAACTCTTAGTCGCGCTAATCAATTTGGGCGATAGCATGCGTTGTTTTTACACTTTTGAAAATGCTCAAAGGGCAATCAAACAACTTCCGGACGCTGCCGTGGATGTGGTTATTGTCGATATTGGTTTGCCGGATCAAAGCGGTATAGAATGTATTCGTGTTCTTAAACCCCAAAATGAAAAGGTGCATTATTTAGTTTATACTTCCTTTGATGATACCGAATTGGTATTTGAAGCTTTAAAAGCAGGTGCAGTGGGCTATATTTCAAAAACTACGGAACCCCACAAACTTGTGGATAGAGTTATGGAAGTTGTTAACGGAGGATCGCCGATGAGCGCTCAAATTGCCAGGAAAGTGGTCACATATTTTCATCAAACCACTTCAGAAATGGAAAAATTGAGCGAGCGCGAAAAAGAAATCCTACACTTGCTGGACAACGGTTTCCGCTATAAGGAAATTGCCAATAAATTATTTCTAAGCATTGAAACTGTACGAACTCATGTGCGTAATATTTATAAAAAGCTGCAAGTAAACTCCCGTACGGAAGCTATTAACAAGACAATTATAAAGTGATAAAATGCCACTATTTGGGTATTTTTTGGAAGCGGTGAATGATTTACATTTGATAGATTTTTCAAATAAATTATTAAACCAACCACAAATCAAAATGAAAAACAAACTATTATTTATAGCGTTCCTAACGCTTTGTAGCGTAAGTTTTATGGCTTGCAGCAGTGACGATAACGATGGCGGCACATCGGGAGATATCGTAGGAAAATGGTCTTTCGAAAAAACCGGAATTATTGTTGAAGGTCAGGAAGTAGGATATACTTACCCTCACAGTTGTTCTACCCAAAAAGATCACATTGAATTTAAATCAAATGGATCAGGTCTCGATTATAGATATAATGGAGCTTGTGAATTGGATGAAGATGAAAATGGATGGACTTGGACAGTTTCAGGAAGTTCTTTAAAAATTACAGACGAACACGGAACCGCTAATTATGAAATTTTAACTCTCAATAATTCTACGTTGAAAGTAAAAAGTACTGATAGTTCAACGGAAGACATGTTCATCCAATTTCTCCGAATGTAAAAAAATAAATTCTTTACAGTAAATAAAAGCGAAGGATTTTTTCTTCGCTTTTTTGTTTTGACAAAAAGTGAGGTTTATTTAAAAGCAATTTTCTTTTTGGCTTCAGTTTTAAATTCTTCGGGGCTTAATGCGGTCAATTTTTTAAAAAATCGGCTGAAGTAGGAGGCATCCCGAAATCCGAGTTTATAGGCGATTCCCTGAATACTTTCTTCACCGATAAATAACAAATGCTTGGCCTCAATTAATAACCGCTCTTGCAAAATTTGGTTAATGGTTTTCCCGAGTTTTTGTTTTAAAATCTGATTTAATCGTTTAGGAGACAAACTCAATTTGTCCGCATAAAATTTAACGCTTCTCTCGGTAGTATAGTGATTTTCTAACAGCAATAAAAACTGATAAATGCGCTTTTCATTTATATCGGGACTAATGAGTTCTTGGTCGGTTTCTGCCATTAACTTTAAAAGAAATGCCTTTAAAAGAGTTCTGATTAACAAAAGATTTCCGAAATATTGAGTATGTTCCTCTTGAAGCAACTTTAAAATTGCTGTGAGTGATTTTGAAGTTGATTTATTGATAAAGACTGTGGTGAAATTTCCTTGTCTGCGAAATAACGAGAATACATTTAGTGCAAATTCTTTTGCTTCATAAATCAACAAATCTTTATCGAAAGCTATAAAATATCCTTTTTTTCCGTCTTTATTAAAAGAGTATTTTCTAAAAGGAGGAACCAAATAAATCCATTCTCCTTTGATGTTTATGTTATCCGTATCGATAAAATGCTTAGGATTTTCATCTTTTATCCAATACATTTCAAAATAGGAGCGATTGGAACGGTTTAATAAATTCAAATCCAATTTCTCAAAAGTACTGATATAGATATAGGTGTTGTTTTGGTTCAAGACGTTGAGAATTTTTAAATAAATCTTTCTAAAGAATATCAAATATAAACATAAGTTGTTGGTTTTTGAAGGGAAGTGTCAGATTATAAAGAGAGCTTATAACAAAAAATTAAGACGCTATTTCTATTTTATCCTATCAGTGTTCTATATAGTGAAAATTTATACAATAGATTAAATCTATATTTGTAATAGCTTTTATGAGGGACATAAAAGATTAAGTAATCAACACCTTAAAAATTTATAAACTATGAACAGTATAAAAGAAGCTCCGACCAGCGGAGTACAAGAAAAATCAAAAGGAAGCTTTTTTGAGTTTCCGCAATTAAAAGGGAAGAAATTACCACAAGACAATTTTATAGGCGGATAATTTGTACCACCTGTCAAAGGCGAATATTTTGACAATATTTCCCCTGTTAATGGAAAAGTTTTTGCCAGAGCTGCAAAATCTACTCCGGAAGATATTGAACTAGCACTCGATGCGGCACATGAAGCCTTTAAAACATGGGGAAAAACTTCAGCAACGGAAAGAAGTAACATTTTATTGAAAGTTGCCCAACGAATAGAAGACAATTTAGAACTTTTAGCAACCGTAGAAACCATCGATAACGGGAAAGCCATACGCGAAACTTTAAATGCCGATTTGCCGTTGGTGGTGGATCATTTTAGATATTTTGCGGGTGTTATCCGTGCAGAAGAAGGTGGAATTTCAGAACTGGATTCAGACACCGTAAGTATTGTCTTGCACGAACCAATGGGAGTCGTCGGGCAGATTATTCCGTGGAACTTCCCATTACTGATGGCAGCTTGGAAAATTGCACCGGCATTGGCAGCAGGAAATACAATTGTTATGAAACCGGCAGAGCAAACGCCCACCAGTATTTTGGTCTTAATGGAATTGTTACAAGATGTACTTCCGGCAGGCGTATTAAATATTGTGAACGGGTTCGGTATCGAAGTCGGCCAAGCATTGGCAACCAATCCGCGAATTAGCAAAATTGCATTTACAGGCTCTACTGCCACAGGAAAGCATATTATGAAATACGCTTCTGAAAATATTATTCCTTCCACTATGGAACTCGGTGGAAAATCACCAAATATTTTCTTCCCTTCCGTGATGGATGCCGAGGACGAGTTCTTGGATAAAGCGATTGAAGGTGCTGTTTTCTTTGCGTTGAACCAAGGAGAAATTTGTACTGCGCCTACGCGAATTTTAGTTCACGAAAGCATTGCCGATGAATTTACAAAACGCATTGTTGACCGAATCAAAAAAATTAAATACGGAAGCCCGTTGGATCCTGACACGATGATTGGAGCACAAGTTTCGGAGACTCAGTTCAATCGTATTATGGAGTATATCAAAATCGGAAAAGAAGAAGGTGCCGAAGTTTTAGTAGGAGGAGAAGCTCAGAAACATGATGGCGAAACAGAAAACGGATATTACATCCAACCGACCATTCTCAAAGGAGACAACAAAATGCGAGTGTTCCAAGAGGAGATTTTTGGTCCGGTAGTTTCACTGACTACTTTTAAAACTACCGAAGAGGCTATTGAAATAGCAAACGATACCATTTATGGTCTTGGAGCCGGAGTTTGGACACGTGATGCTCACGAATTGTATCAAGTGCCGCGCGCCATACAAGCAGGACGCGTTTGGGTGAATCAATATCATACGTATCCGGCACACGCTCCGTTTGGAGGGTATAAAAAATCCGGATTCGGAAGAGAGAATCACAAAATGATGTTAGACCATTACAGACAAACTAAGAATATGCTTATTTCTTACAATAAGAATAAACAAGGATTCTTCTAATAAATTAAAACAATGAATAACACTGTTCTGTGTGTTGTTTAAATTTGCTTTAACCCGACATCTCTTTTTTGATTGTCGGGTTATTGCTTTTGAATGTTTTGTTGTGAAGTTATTCGGGTTTATAGAATTGTGCCGCAAATTTTAAAAGTGCATTTTTATCAGATTCAATTCCAAGTTTCCTGATGATGCCTGCCCGGTGTGCTTCAATTGTTTTTTCAGATAAGAAGAGCATCTCAGCAATTTCTTTGGTGGTTTTTTGTTTGATAATCAACTCGAAAATTTTCTTTTCCGAGAAAGTCAATTTGTCCATTACTTCCCCTTTCTTGTAATCGATGTCGGTTTCCAGTTCAAAACCTATTCGGTGACTGTAGTACACATCATTTTTTAAAAGATGATTAATGCAGATTTTGAGTTCTTCCAATGCAAATTGTTTAAGTAGATACGCATTGATTTTCAACTCATTAGCTTTCTTGAAAATACTTTTTTCTTTATGTGAGGTCAAGAGAATAATCTTGGTGTCCAATTGATGTAAGCGAATGTTTTCCGCAACTTTCAGACCGTCCATTATAGGCATGCTTATGTCGAGAATTACAAAATCAGGTTTAAGTCTTTTAATGCCCAACCAGGCACTTTCGCCATTGTTGTGTGCTTCCAAAACAACGTGACCGGCACCCTCAAGCATCACCTGAGTGCCTAATAAAGAAAGCGGATGATCGTCTGCAATAATAAAATGCATAATTGTTCTAAATTTTATTTAGGAACCTTGATTTGAACGGTTGTGCCTTTATCACTGGATTTAAAATTGACAGTTCCATCAATAAATTTGGCACGCTCGGTAATGTTTAACAATCCAAAACAATTTCCTTTTTCTAACATTTTTTCCACATCGAAACCTTTGCCGTTGTCTTTGACTTCTACATAAACATAATCGGCATCTTCGGTAATGGTGATTTTCCCTGCCATCGCATTTGCGTGTTTGATGATATTGGTCGTAGCTTCTTGAATAATTCTGTAGAGTTGCAATTCAACCGCGGTATCCAAAGAGCCGTCGTATTCAATTTCTGAAGTGAGCATGAAACTGTGTTGATTTTGTGCGCGTTCGGTCAATTGTTCAATACTGTCTTTTAAACCCAATTTGTCAAATAGCGTAGGACTTAAGTTTCTACTGATATTTCGTACTTCTTCCAAGATTGAATCAATTTTTGATTTGACCTGAGTACTTTTTTCCTCCAATGCATGCCGTAAGTTTATCAATTCATTACTGACGCTATCGTGTAAGTCCGATGCAATGCGTTTACGTTCATCTTCGGTTCTGCTCAGTAATTGAGAGGTGAAAGATTCGGTTAAGGCTTTTTCTCTTAAAATACTTCTGTTTTTGGTCCAAATAATGAGAATCGTAAAAGAAAGAATTATGAATATGGCGCCGGCTCCCAAAAACATGATCGTTTTTTTCTGAGCTTCTAACAGTTTTTCTTGTTGCAGTATTTTCTTTTCTTTCTGCTCCGCTTCAAATTTTTGTTGCAATTCATAGAGTCTCCCTTTTAATCGATCTTCCATGTCTTGCCGTTTATCGCTAATCAATAATTCGGCATAGGTAATGGCTTTGTCATATTCGCCTTTGTCGGAATAATAATCAAAAAGAGCGCTTCCTAGTTGAATCAGATATTGACGTGTAGGCTTCTCTTGTTTGCTGAGTTCCAAGTAAAACGATTCGATTTCTTCCGGATTTTCCAAAGGCTTTTTAAAAATCTTTGCGAACATGATTTCTTGAAAAAGTGTCCGCATATGAAGATCCGGACTTTGCATGTTCTCAGTAATAGCTCTGGCTTTGGTTAAATATTCTTTGGCTTGCTCTATATCTCCTTCATAACTGTGTTTAAAAGCGAGAAACTGTGTTAAAATCGCTTCGTCATATCTGTTTAATGTAAACGAAGGCGCGATGTACGCCATAGAATCCATATATTTTATGGCTTGAACGGTATCCGTTCGATTCATGTAAAAATTGACATAGAGCGAATACGTATTGTAAGTGAGCCCTTTATTGTCGTTTTCTTTAAAGATTTTTAGCGCTTTTTCCAGATGGGCTTTGGCTTCTTCGTATGAAGATGATTTGAGAAAGACACTGTGTAATAACAAGTAAACGGTTCCTTGATTGGTGACATCGCCTATGTCGATAAAAATATCTAAGGCATTTATCAGATGCTTTTCGGTTAATTCAACATTGTTTAATGAATGGTAGCTCTGTGCTAAGGAGAAATTTGAAAACCCTTGCATTTGTTTGTGTGACTGATTGGTAGGAGCGGGTTCAATTGCTTTTTTAAACCATTCGATACTGGTGGGGACTTCATTATTTAAAAAACTTTGAGAGCCTAAGTAGTAACATAAATTGGTATAAGAGTCGCGACTGATTTCATCTCCGTGATTCGTTACCAAAGTGCTTGCACGCGCATAAAAAAGGCTGTCATATTCCATTGCATTATCCAAGACCGTACCGTGTGCAATTAAATAAATTGCCACCATTTCGTGGTCGTTCTCGGCGATGCTTTTGTTGTAGTAATAGTCAAGGCTGTCCTGATAATGTTTTTCCAATGAGCTGGAATAGCGATGGAGCCAGACATAACCCGGAATCGTATGGCGAAACGATTCGCCTTGTGGTTCGGGATCTTGAACCGTTTGTTGATCAGCCTGATTTTCACAACCGATAACTAATAAAAGGAGTAGGATAAAAGCAAAAAGGAAATTAGGTTTTTTCATAATTAGGTTGTTATCTTTTATGGTTTAAACTCCTCCAATTATAATGATTTAATGTTTTTAGAGGATTGTCGCCAAATTTATATATTACTATTGACTTTCCCTCTTGCTTTTTTATTTCTGACTTATTCCATTTGTTTTTTAAAAAACTATCAACCAGCCAAAATCCCCCAACTTTGACTGATTGATAGACATACTGCTTTGTTAATAAGATAATTCAACGGATTAATTTTTATTAATCGAAATCACTAACAAAAGCTTTTAAAATCACATTCCTTTTATTGTTATTAACTAAGTGATTTTTTTGTTCCCCCCACATTGCTTTTGTTATTGTTGAATTATACAAACCATTAACACAGTATATTTTAATTGTAACCTATATAAACTAACTTAAAAATTGTCGATTTTATCTTCGTCATCATAAAGTTTCAAAAAATCGGCTAGGAGGAACAAAGTTTCTAATTTGTCATTTGCTGTTTTATTTACATATTCATTTTTTTCCGTGTCAAGTTTGACTGAAATGTTTTTCTCGATAACTGCTCTTGATTCTTCTTTCCAACATTCTATAATGTTCAGCCGTTACTTCTCCATCTGTATCCACGCCTTTAGAAGTATATCTGAAAGCGATGGATTCCTGACCAAAACTTTGGATTCCAAAACATAAAATGAAACTGAGTACTATTTGAATTTTAAAACTTCGCATCGCGATTATTTTATTGTTATAAAGAGATTTTGTCCTTTTATATTCCTTGTAGCCGATACATTTTTAGACCGTAAAAAACGGACAATCTCATTGGCAAATCGGTTAGGGTTATAAGGTCGGTTTGTTTCCTGATCGTATAAAGGAATGCGTACCTCATCAAAAATCATTCGGTTTTCAACAAGTCCGGACAAATTTGCTCTTCCGCGAAACGCGTTGGTATATATCCATTCTTCAATGGCTTCATTCAGAAAATATCCGTCATCAAGCTCAGTGTCGAAATCCATTTCGGCCTCTTCGTCAAGATTGAATTGAATAACTAAGGCGCGCCCGATTTCACGAATTTCATCGGTTTTGTCCATCAACATATTCAAAAATTCCTCTCTGATTTTATGGTATGCCATTTCTATGAGCTTGTCGCTATCCACATTTTCATAATAGCCGCTGCTTCCGTTAAAGTTGGAAAAGCTTGCACCCGTATGACTTTCAAATGCGGTAAGAATTAAGTTGACATTGACTCTTCCCTGAGCGTTTTCGGAAACTTCCGTATCTACTTGAACATAAATATCTGCGCCGGAACCGGAAATCAAATCGGATTTGAATGAACTTTGTCTGTCCATTGAAAATGCGGCATTGGCTTCGGCTGCTTTTAAACTGGCAACAAAGTCAATCGTACTCCATCCGCGTTGATCAAAAGATTGTTTTACAATAGATACGGCAGATCTGATGTAACGATTGTCATCCAATACGGTGCGAATGTCTTCATCTGCTCTGTTGAAAGGAACAACCATCAATCGTGCAGAAGCTCTTTCGGCAACATCACTTTGAGTAGAACTTATTTGTGCTATAGCAACTGAACTAAACACAAAACATAGCAATAATAAGCCAGTCTTTAGTATGTTTTTTCTGTTTTCCATAATTAAAATCCTATTCTGTTTAAAACTTTATTGCGTTCTAAATCTCTTCTGAGAATGTTATAATTAATTTTAAAGTTACTTACAGCTACCACACATTCACTGGAGGAACTATTGCAAGCATAAAAGTTTTCGTCATTTTCGATAATGTATTGTTGATATCCCGTATTCCAAAAATTATCAAAAAAAGCTTTGTGTTCGGTTTCGATTCCCATTCCTTTTCTGATCATCGGATTTTTCATATCCAAAATATCTGCATCCGGGAATCCCATATAAAACATATGTTGAATCGCTTTTTTATGAGCATCTTTAATTGCAGCTTGTCTGTTTGGCATTTCATCACTCACACCTCTCAGATGCAATACGCCTTGAGCAGGATGCCCTAATAAAGCTGCTGAAGTTGAATAAGGGTTTTTCTTTAATTCCGCAGACTTAAATTCTACTGCTTTTGATTTACATCCTACCACTGTCAATACAGCAAGAATTAGGATTACTAAATGTTTGTTTTTCATAATATTTGGGTTTTAAGTAGTTTGTATTATCTGAGAACAATTGCTAATTCTTCACCGGATTTTTTTGCTCTGTTTACATTTCTTTCATTTTCAATGATGGCTGCTACTGAAAAGTTTTGGTCATCGACACGATACACCCACGCCGTTCCAACCACTTCATAACGCTCGATTTCCTCACTGCCGAGAGTAACCATAGAGACTTTTACGACGTCGGCAATATTTCCAACTTCTACACCCATACCCGATCCGGCGCCTAAAACAATTTCATTATTTTTATCCCATTTCACAATTTTAACATGTGTAGGAAGAAGTGAACTTGCAAATTTTCTTGTGTTGTCACCCAATCTGTTTAACGCAAGGCTAAACGCATCTTCTTTATATTCTTGTAGAGCTTGTTGGGCTGCAATTTGTGCTTCATGTGATTTAAATTCATTTTTTGAATAGTATGATTTCATTGCTTTTAAGACGTTTTCACTTAAAGGAGCAAATTCTGAACTGATGCTGCTTGTGTTCATGATTTCGCCGGTGGTTACATTCAGCATTTTAAACTGAACATTGATTATTGCATTCCATTTGTCCTTGCTGTCTACAAATCGAAGCATCATAATATTGGTGTCAACAATGTAGTTCGCACCTTTGCTCAGACCATCGGTAACCGTGCTTTGGCTGTCAATAAAAGACCCGGTTCGTTGCAATTCTTTTTCGCGTTCCAATTCTTCGATTTTCTCACGATCGACAATTGCAAATTTTTTAGAGGCTACAAATCCGTTGACAATAGCTTCTTGCACAAGTCGCGCTTGATGAGAAGAAACTGCGGTTTCATCATACGATATGGGAAGAAATGCAAGCGTTGTTTTTTCTTGAGCATAATTGATTGTGAATGTAAAAAACAAGCAGAGAATAGTAATGTTAAGTTTCATTGTTTAGTGATTTTTTTATTCTGATACAAACATCTTCAGAATATCCAATGGATACATAGGGGATAACCCTAAATCTTCTTTTTTTAAATGGAGTGTTCACTAAATCAACTATTTATAAAATCAAAAAAACAACTTGAATTTATTTTTTTATAAATAGAAGCTGTTTTAAGAGGTGATGTAGGAAGACTTTTATAGCATAAATAATCTTAAAGTAGGGTATTTGAAGGAAATGAAAGAAAAGGTGCATTAAAATTTCGATTAAAATCTTAATGATGATTCGAGACACTTTGATAAAATCTCTTTGGATAAATTCTAAAGTCGAATTTATACGCTGGTTTATTTATTTAAATAAGGATTATCGTCTCGGTTATGAGTTACCCACAGCAGTCGGGAAGTATCATATCCAATTTTATGAGCTAGCGCTAAGTATTCGTTTTTAACAGTTTCGGGAACTTCCTTGCTTCGGGACAATATCCATAAATAGTCCAAATCTTTGCCGACGACCAATGCATACTGATAGTTTTCATCTATAGCCACCACATTGTATCCGGAATAAAAAGGCCTGAAAAAACTGACTTTTAATTCGGCTATATGCTCATGACCGCGAAATTTTGCCCAACCTTCGGCTTTTTCCCATTCCTTTTTTTCATAATTGTAACCGCTGTTGAGCACGCGGACATTGCCATTGTCGTCTAAAGTGTATTGTGCTGAAACATTGTTGAGCCCTTCTTCATGTTTAAAATCAATGCGGGCAATTTCATGCCATACTCCCAAATAACGATTCAGTTCAAAATTCGTTACTGCTTCTGCATTCTTCGGTTTTGAAGCACATGAGCTTACTAATAAAAGTGTGCTTATAATCAGGAAACTGACTAAGGTTTTAAGTGTCGTTTTCATCTTGTTTGAATTTAAATTTTTTAAAAAAGTACAACACCAATAAAAATTGGGTATAGCCATAAACTGCATCTTCAACAGGGATGGTTCCCATTCTGATTCCCAGAAAATCTCCAGGATTGTAATTGACTATGGGTGATTCCAGTCCGGTGCCGGTCAGCACTCCGTTGACCGGAAAAAATCCGAGCATTAAAAGTGTGAAAACCAAAGAAGCTTTGCCAATCCAAGGGGTTTTGGCAATAAAATGTAAATAAATTAAAGTAGTAATAGTAGCCAGGGCGGTTACGAGTGTATATATTTTATCATGGTGTAGCAACACCACGAGGCTGCAAATAATAACCGCAACAAACACAATGAGGTTGTTAAACCCTGTCAACCATTTCAGTTCAAAGAATTTATCGATGCAGTAATAGGTAAAAATGCATGAAAAGGGAATAAATATGAAAAACAACCATTCTTCCAACGGCAATCCGGAAATGACCAAACCTAAAGTGTAGTTGGTATCAAACCACCAAACACCTCGTGCGGTGAACCATATATCCCAAATGATAAACGGAATGGCGACAATTATCGCTGCCTTGATAAAAGCGCCAAAATAACGACTGAATAACAACCTCCGATCAAAAGATGCCACAAAACAAATGCTAACCGTAAAAAAAAGTACTAAGGAATATGTAAATGCAGTCATTTTTTGGAGTTGTTAAAATACATTTTAAAATATTTTATCGGGACATAGAGAAAACCAAAGCATTCACCGTCTTCTTTTCCGAGATGCTTGTGATGTTGTTTATGTGCTCTTCGCAATGCCAAGAAATACGAATTTTTTGTCTTTCTGAAAAATTTTAAACGTTGATGAATAAATATATCATGGACAAAAAAATATGCCATTCCGTAGAGCATAATCCCGAGACCGATAAAAAATAAATAGTTGTATTCGTTGACAGATCCGAAATACATCAAAGCAATGGTAGGAATAGCAAAAATCACGAAAAAATAATCGTTTTTTTCAAAAGCTCCTTCGGTGCTGTGGTCGTGATGATCTCTGTGCAATACCCATAAAAATCCGTGCATCACGTATTTGTGAATGAGCCAAGTGGCACCTTCCATCAACAAAAATGTAATCAACGTAATAATCAAATTCATAATCTCATTTTTATAAATTTACAGCATTCAGGATTTGTTTTTTAGAAATACCATTTAATCACTCTTTAAAAGATTTTCAACTTGCTTTTTTAATACCTCCGATTGAATCTTCTCTTTATTTTTCATGATAAAATCGGAGTCTTCTTGAATCCGATTGTTGTAGCCAAGAAATGGCGGTGATTTTTTCTGAACGGAAAGTCGGATAAATCGGATTTCGACATTATTCGGAGCCTTTACCAATGCTTGTTCAATATTTTTCTTTCCTTCTTTAAAAGTATTTAATTTGCTGATAGGATTAAAAACATGCGTGGCGCGCATGCTTTGATATCCACCGAGATAAGCCAGTAAAGTAGCAGAATTTCCTTTCTCTTTTTCCAATATCGCAATCATTTCATTGCAAATTTTTTCATCCTCAATTCCTTTTTCATAATTGAGCCTGACCGTTTCCAAATCGGGGGCTTTCAAACCACTCGACAGCAAGACAAAAAAACTTATTAAACCGATAAATTTCATCATAAGTATGCTGTTTTATAACGGACATAACTTTTAAAAGCCACGTAAGCTTTTTGTGAATTCGGAACCCGGATTCTCTTGCTCAATATGTCTTTGGAAGATTTTCTTTTTATTTTGTGAAAGAGCGACAGATAATATTTGTAAGCCAGATAAACACCAAAACGCGATGAGGGAGGAAGTTTACGAATTCCGATAAGTGCATATTTAAATTCTGCTTCAATTTCTTTTTCAATTTGGAGTTTGACCGAATTGTCAAAGACGTTCATATCGATATTCGGGAAATAGGTTCTTCCCAAAAGTTGATAATCATCTTTGAGATCTCGTAAAAAATTAATCTTCTGAAATGCAGAGCCCAACTTCATGGCATAGGGTTTTAAAACTTCGTACTTTTCTTTATTTCCGTCTGTAAAAACCTGTAAACACATCAATCCGACAACTTCTGCCGATCCGAAAATATATTCTTGATACAATTCGGAATTGTATTCAATTTGATGCAAATCCATTTCCATACTGTTTAAAAACTGATCAATCAGTTGATGGTCTATTTGATAGCGACACACCGTTTCTTGAAAAGCTTGCATGATGGGATTTAAAGAAATTCCTTCTTGCAATGCTTGTTTGGTTTCTTTTTTTAACCGATTGAGCAACAGCTTTTTGTCGTATTCGTGAAAGCTGTCTACAATTTCATCGGCTAGCCTCACGTAGCCGTAAATGGAATAAATTGCAGGTCGAATTGCAGGTTTTAAAGCCATAATTCCCAACGAAAAACTGGTGCTGTACTTTTCAGTAGTCAATTTGCTTACCGAAAATGAAAGTTCATCAAATAACTGTTTCATAGGCGATTGATTTTAATTTTATGACTTCTTTTGCTACAATTTTCCCCGAAATAATTGCCGGAGGAACACCGGGTCCCGGTACGGTTAATTGCCCTGTGTAGAAAAGGTTTTTAAGTCTTTTGTTTTTGATTTTTGGTTTTAAAACGGCTGTTTGCTTCAAGGTATTTGCAAGTCCGTATGCGTTTCCGCCGTATGCATGATAATCTGCCGTAAAGTCACTAACACAGTAACTCCTCTTGTATTCTATTTTTGAAGCTAATGCGTTGATTCCCGTATGTTTTTCAATCCGATGAAGCATTTTATTTAAGTATTTCTCCCGAAGGGTTTCATGGTCTTCAATTCCAATGGCAAGCGGCATCAACAGAAATAAATTCTCTTTGTTTTCCGGCGCCGTGGAAACATCGGTTTTAGAGGTGGCACATACGTAAAATAATGGATTTTCGGGCCATTTTTTAACTTCGTAAATGGATTCGATATGACGGTCTAAATCATTTTCAAAAAATAAAGTGTGATGTTGTAAATTGGGAATTTTTTGATTGATTCCCAGATAGTAAATCAAACAGGAAGGCGCAAAAGTTCGTTTTTCCCAATAATCTTCAGTGTAGTTTCTATATTTTTTGTCTAATAAATTTTCAGTGTGATGATAATCCGATGAAGCTATCACGATGTCAAAATGATGTTCTTTTCCGTTGACCGTTATGGATTTCACCTCATTTTCATGGGCTGTAATTTTAGTGGCTTCACTGTTAAAATGAAATTCGACGCCTTGATTTTTTGCAACTTGTTGTATAGCAAGCACCAATTGATAAAATCCGCCTTTTGGATAATGGGTTCCCAATGCATATCCGCCGAAGTTCATCAAACTGTAGAGTGCCGGAATATCTTTTGGCGATGCACCCAGAAAAATCACCGGAAATTCCATCAATGCGCGCAACTTTTCATTTTTAAAATAGCGGGCAACATAACTTCTGAAATTGGTGAGCAAATCTAATTTCAAGGCACTTTTGGCGATTTTGGGTGACATAAATTCGCCCCAATGATTACAAGGTTTGTTGACGTATTCTTGCATACCGACCTCATATTTATACTTTGCCGATTTCATAAATTTATCCAATTGCGTGCCGGCACCTTTTTCAATGGATTCAAACAAGTTTTTAAGTTCTTCAAAATCCTCGGGTATGCCGATGGTTTCATCTGAGAAAATCATTTCAAATTGCGGATTTAATGAAATTAATTCAAAAAAACCTGAAGACTTGTAATTAAAATCGGTGAAAAAGCTTTCTAAAATATCCGGCATCCAGTACCAACTGGGACCCATATCAAAAACATACCCGTTTTCGGTAGTAAATTGTCGCGCCCTTCCGCCGGGCTGATTGTGTTTTTCAAAAACAGTAACTTTACAGCCTGATTTAGCCAAATAAGCCGCTGCCGACATTCCTGAAAAGCCGGCTCCGATGATTCCTATCTTAAGTTTCATTTTTCTCAGTGTGTATAAATTCGGTCATTACTTCAGCGAGTAAATTTTCACTTTCGATGTTCTTTTCATAAATCGGTAGATGAAAATCATTTAGTTTGGTTAAAAGTCGTATCAATTCCATTTTTTCGGCTTCGGTCAAGTTTCCCGTTACAATTTGTGTAGCTTGGCGAATTTTGTCCATTTGTTTTTTCAGCGCTCCCTCACCCTTGGGAGTGATGGAAATGACTTTGCTTCTTCTGTCAATCTCAGAAGGCTTTTGCGAAACCCATTGATGTGCTATTAATCGATTGATGATTTGCATGCCGGCAGGTTTTTCTTGAACATTTTTTTTGATAAGCTCCATTTTTGTCATTTCACCGAAAGCTTTCAGATTAATCAGATAAATAAAATCTTCCTGAGTAGAAAAATCAGAACCGTGAATTGCTGCTTTTGAATACGCTCTTGCATACCGATTCATATGAACTATCAACGTGTTGATGACACTTTCGGGACTGCGTCCTTTTTCTTTGCCTTCCCAATCCGGAACATCTAAAGTTTCAAGTTTATAATTGAATGCAACCCATTTTTTAAAATTGTCTATACACAACTTTTCAGCACCATATTCTCTGCTTTCAACTTCGTAAGCTTCAATTAAATCGAGTACTTCTTTGATTAGATTATAGTCCATTATTTAAAAATGTTTCAGTGTACAAATATATTAATCAATTTTAAGAATAGAATAAAATAATACTATTTATTGAAAATTTTCAATTAATTTTGTCAGAAATT
>JAAYLC010000224.1 GCA_012522045.1 Bacteroidota bacterium | reverse complement strand
TTTTCTATTAGCTCTTTTTGTAAATTTGTGTACTTGCAGTTCATAGAGTCGTAATTTATTGGTTATCAACTCTAAATTACTAATTTTGAACTGCTTGTTTTTTACAAAAAAAGTTTAAATCACTTCAATTATAGCGATGATTTCATCTTTAGAAATTTCTTCCGCCTGAATGGTTAAAATTTTTTCAGGATTGTCAGTGTCTACATGCCAGTTTGAACTTCCCACGGCAGAGTCTAAATCCGATTGAACTTTCGATACGCATCCGCCGCAACTTAACGTGGTTTTAAATTTTAATTCTTTCATGGTTTTTATTTTTTACAAATTTCGGCATTATCCCATAAAATGCGGTTGTATAAATTCTATTTAAATATATAAAATTTACGTTTTTTTAAGTTAATGCTCATGAGGGTTGTGTAAAGAGGGGGCAATTTTTGCGTTGCATAAAACCGAATCGCTATGAGGATGTGCCCCGCTTTCTAACTGAATGGTAGAATGATGGATGTTTAACTCCCTTAAATCTGCTTCGATTTTGAAAAGCATGCGTTCGCTTTCTTCAATATTTAATGTTTTATCAACAACTGCGTGACATGTAAGCACATTGAGCCCGCTGGTAATCGTCCAAATATGCAAGTCGTGAATGCTGAGAATTCCGTCGGTTGCACGAATTTTTTTAATGACTTTTTCAATGTCCACATTTTCCGGTGTACCTTCCATAAGGTCATTTAGAGATGATTTTGTGACCGTATATCCGCTTCGTAAAATTAGTATGGACACCATAATACTCGCCAACGGATCGGCCCAATTCCATCCAAAATATTTGATGAGCAAAGCAGCGACAATAGCACCGACAGATCCGAGCATGTCACTTAGGACATGAAGAAACGCACCGCGCATATTGAGGTTGTTTTTTACATCGCTGCCACGCAACATAATCCAAGCGACCGCTATGTTGACCAACAGCCCGATGAAAGCTACGAGCAACATTCCGTCGGAGGCAATCGCTGCCGGATTTCGAAAACGGCCGATCGCTTCGTAAATAATATAAACAGAAATTCCAATCAAAGTGGCGCCGTTAAAAACAGCAGCCAGAATTTCAAATCGTTTGTAGCCGTAGGTTTTTTGGTAATTGGCAACTTTATTACTGAAAGTAAAAGCCATTAATGCGATAAATAAAGAAATGGCATCACTGAGCATATGACCGGCATCTGCTAATAATGCAAGACTATTTGTAAGCAATCCGCCAATCACTTCGACAATCATATAGGTCGAAATCAAAATCAGACTGATGGTCAGTGTCCTTTTATTGGCGTGGTTTGAAGTGCTATTCCCGTGATTGTGTCCCATAAATTAAAGCGATATAGCGGAGAATTATTTTTGTGGATAAAATACGATTTCTAAAATTATTAGTTGTAACAGTTTTTACAAAACTCTATTTTGATTGAATTTTCTTACAATTTGATTTGAATATGCAAAAACAGAACAACGGAATCAAAATGTTTTTATGCGATGCACCTATTGCTAAAACTTGGATTTGTTTCTCCGAAATAGTTGCGGCAGTCTTTCATTTCTAAAAAGAACGGACGCATTTCAACCATTTTACTTATTTTTAAGCCCAAATAAAAAACAGTAACTGAGCTTAATTATTATGATTCAACGAAGTATTTTAAAAAACAGCCTTAAAGCCATGGCATTTTTTGTTGCTTTTGGCAGTAGTGCAATCCAAATGCAACCTCTTGCACAAATTAATGGCATTACACCCGAAGATGCCGTAAAAACTCAAAACGTAACCGCCGGAAAAATTTCTGCCGATGGAAAAAAAATTGCATACACCGTAACCCAACCTGCCGATCCTTATAAGGACAATAAAGCAGCCGGAACTCATTTGTATGTGTATGATGTGGACTCTAAAACCGCTACTCCTTACGTGACTTCAACTACAGCGAGAGAAATTAATTTTCGCCCGGGTAAAGAAAGCATTACATATTTAAGTTATTCCGATGCTCACAAAAAAACCGTATTGCATGAAATATCCTTAAACGGAGGAGCACCTACGGTTTTGTATGAATTTCAACGAAGTATTTCAAGTTATTCTTGGCATCCGAACGGAGAAACACTGGCGTTTACTTCTATGGATCAAGCCGAAGAATCGAAGAGCAAATTGCCGTATCAGGCAACTGTTTTTGAAGAAAATCAACCCAACAGGAAAGGATACATTGTCAATGTAACCTCCAATGCGCTTCCCGTAACGATTAAGACAGAAGGTTCAGTTTACATGACGGAGTGGTCGCCAAACGGCAATCAATTGGCAATTACGGTTTCTCCAACTTCATCAATTGATGATTATTATATGGGACAGGCAGTCAAAGTGATAAATCCTGTTTCAGGAGCTGTTGTTGCGGAAGTAAATAACAAAGGGAAAATTGGTCAAATCGTTTGGAGTCCGAATGCACAACAACTTGCGCTTCGTGCCGGTGCCGATATCAACGATCCCATTGATGGAAGAATTTTAATAGTCAATGCAACCGGTGGAACTCCTGCGATCATCGACAAAGATTTTAAAGGAAGATATGAGCAAATCGAATGGACAGACAAAGGGATTTTCTTTATGGCAAGCCGTGGCACTGCTTCCTTAATCGGAAGTATTCAACCGGATGGAAGCAAAAAGAACGTTCTTTTTGAAAGTGAAACTCATGCGATGCGAAATATGAGTTTTTCGAAAAAACTAATTTCTTTTGTCGCGAGTACTCCACAACATCCTAACGAATTGTTTATCGCTAAAAATGCCAGAAAACCGCAAGTAGAACGAGTGACCTATCATAACGATTGGCTCAAAAACAAAAGCTTGGGAAAACAAGAAGTGATTACCTATCCTGCAAGAGATGGAAAATTTGACATTCAAGGGATTTTAATTTATCCCGTAAACTATAAAGAAGGCACTCGCGTGCCATTAATTACGATGGTTCACGGAGGTCCGGAGTCACACTATAAAAACGGATGGATGACCGGATACTCTATGCCCGGACAAATGGCAGCGACAGAAGGGTATGCGGTGTTTTACCCGAATTACCGAGGAAGTACAGGTAGAGGAATGGAGTTTACTTATAGCAGTCAAGCAGATTTATCAGGAAAAGAATTTGATGATATTGTAGATGGTGTAGATTACTTAATAGAAAAAGGAATTGTTGACCGCGATAAAATCGGAGTCACCGGAGGATCATACGGCGGGTTTGCTTCGGCTTGGATGAGCACCTATTATTCCGATCGTTTTGCGGCAGCCGTAATGTTTGTAGGCATTAGCAATAACTTGTCAAAATGGGGAACCAGCGACATTCCCAATGAATTGTATTACGTGCATTCAAGAGAGCGCTTATGGGAGTCTGATGAAATGTGGATGAACTACCTAAAAAGAAGCCCGATTTATTATGTAGACAGAGCAGATACGCCAATTTTGATTATGCACGGTGAAAATGACACCCGTGTGCACCCTGCGCAATCCTTGGAATTGTACAGACACATTAAAGTCAGAAAACCTGAAGTTCCGGTACGTTTGGTGTTCTATCCCGGAGAAGGACATGGAAATCGTCGTGCTTCTTCACAATTGGATTATGCATTTCGGATGATGCAGTGGTTTGATACATATTTAAAAACCGGAAACCGAAAAGCAGCGATGCCAAGTTGGGATGTTCCTATGCCAAAAAAATAAATGGATATCAATATTAAAGAAACCGTTTCATTTTAAGCTGAAACGGTTTCTTATACAAAAAAGCTGTCTCCTTGTAAAGACAGCTTTTTGTTGGTTAGTAAGTGTTGCCTATACACATAAATATATTTCAATTTGACAAAATCTTTAATTGAAATCTGAAAGAGCAAAACGATAAATCAAAAATATGCTTTCTATGCAATTGAAAGAATACGTACATACACGTATTTTCTGAGCGATTATCCTCAACAACTATGTTAAATTTAGTAATAACAAAGCATTTAAAACACTAACTTGCACCTTCTAATTTTATAATATGATGCATTGGGAACGACTTCTTTCTTTACAGAAAATGGGAGTCACAGAAAAAAGACAACGTAAAAACGACGATGAAACGCGAATAGGATTTGAAAAAGATTACGATCGCGTAATATTTTCGGCTGCATTTCGCAGTTTGCAAGATAAAACACAGGTCATTCCCTTGTCACAAAAATCGTTTGTACACACACGATTGACGCATAGTTTGGAAGTGTCGGTGGTTGGAAGATCGTTGGGAAGGTTGGTGGGCAGGAAAGTCTTGGACAACCATCCCGAATTGGAAAAAGAATTTGGGTATTCATTTAACGATTTCGGGTCTGTGGTTGCTGCAGCTTCATTGGCTCATGACATCGGAAATCCTCCTTTTGGTCATAGTGGAGAACGCGCGATGGGCGATTATTTTGCACTGGGAAAAGGCAAGCGGTTTCAACAGATGCTGACCGATGAAGAGTATGCCGATTTGGTTGATTTTGAAGGAAATGCAAACGGGTTTAAAATTTTGACCGAATCTCGAGACGGCGCCATCGGAGGATTGCGATTGACCTATGCCACCTTGGGCGCATTTATGAAATATCCCAAAGAATCACTTCCTAAAAAACCCACATCACACATTGCCGATAAAAAATTCGGCGTTTTTCAATCGGAGGTTCCTTATTTCACAGAAGTAGTAAAAGATTTGGGACTCCTTCCAAGGGCTACAGGAGGATACGCAAGACATCCGTTGGCGTTTTTGGTAGAAGCGGCAGATGATATTTGCTATACCATCATTGATTTTGAAGATGGAATTAATTTGGGGTTGATATCCGAGGAAGTTGCTTTGGAATACCTGCTTAATTTGGTTCGAAATAATTTAAGAAAAGAGACGTACTCCAGATTGACCACTCCTCAAAAACGTTTGGCCTATTTGCGATCATTGGCAATTAATACGCTGGTCGAAGAAACGGCGAACAATTTTATCGCTAATGAAAAGGCCATTCTCGATGGAACGTTTTCCAAAGCGTTATTAGTTCACAGTGCTTATGATGCTCAAATTAAAGACATTCTAAAAATAAGTAGAGAGAAAATTTATCAAAGTGTCGAAGTACGTGACAAGGAACTCGCCGGATATGCCATTTTGAATTTGCTGTTAGACAAATTTACAACAGCGGTTGAGAATTATAATAACGGTCAAAACAATTCGTATGACGATTTGCTGTTGAGAACAATGAGCTATTCACTCAGTCCCGAACAAAAAACATATACATACTTAATGGAAGTTTGCGGATTTATTTCACAACTGACTGACGGTAATGCGCTACAGATTTATAAACAAATAAAAGGACAACCTTATGACAAATGTTAAAGTTTGTTTTAAATTATTTGTTGATAAATCTAGTAGATATTTTTGAGCAATATAAAATACTTAATCCTTATTTATTTCTAATTAAATAAAATGAATAAATTTTTTTTCTATACACTGGCTGTAGCTATGGTTATAGTGCAGTCGAGTTTTGCCCAAGATTACCGGGCAATCAGTTTGAAGTACTTTCAAGATCATTTG
Organism: Bacteroidota bacterium; assembly: GCA_012522045.1. Classification (GTDB taxonomy): domain Bacteria; phylum Bacteroidota; class Bacteroidia; order Flavobacteriales; family Flavobacteriaceae; genus JAAYLC01. The sequence goes on along the minus strand of JAAYLC010000224.1, from coordinate 24,984 downwards.
GAAAGATACCAACTTACAGAACAAGATGTGTCAGGTCTTCAAGTGTCATCTTCAAGTTATTCAGAAAGTCTGAATGCACAAAACGTATATGTCAATCAATATCATAACGGGATCCTGGTTTTTAACAGTGTTTCTTCTTTGGTGGTACGAGGTGATGTTGTTAAAAGTGCAAAGGTTCGATTTGTACCAAACATTGCACGAAAAATAAATGCTTCCACACCTTCCGTTCCAGCAATCTCTGCAATTTCCAAAGCAGTAAGCGGACTGGGAATAGAAGCCCCCTCAGATTTACGATTAATCGAAACAAAAGGCGAAAATTCCTATCTTTTTAACAAAGGAAATATTTCTTTGGAAAATATACCGGTAACGTTGGTATATCAGCCTATAAATGACGGTGAAAGCTATATTTTGGCTTGGGACTTGAGTATTTATTTGCTTGACGGAAGTCACTACTACAGTTTGCGCATAGACGCCCAAACAGGTGAGATTATAGCACTTGATGATTGGGTGGTTAGCTGTTCGTTTGGGGAAGGGCACTTCCATTTTCCTACAGAGAGTATTTTGGTTGGAAAAAAGGATGCTCCTGCGATGGCATTAAATTCGAACACGCCACAATATCGTGTTTTCCCATTACCACTTATCGGACCGAATGAAGGACGAAGTGAGCTGGTAACCGATCCGTCGGATCCCATAGCATCATTATTTGGTTGGCATGATGTTGACGGAATTCCGGGTCATGAATATACTTACACCAGAGGTAATAACGTATTTGCTTATGACGATATTACCGGAAATAATATTCCGGGGATTTATCCTGATGGAGGAAACGATATGCTGTTTGATTTTCCTTTCGGACTTCCACAAGCACCCGGAGGGTTCACAGAAGCGGCTGTTGTCCAACTTTTCTATCTAAACAATAAGGCGCATGATATTTTTTACAGATACGGTTTTGATGAAGCTAGTGGTAATTTCCAATTTAATAATTATGGAAGAGGCGGAGCTGCGACTGATTTAGTGTTTGCAGAAGCACAAGACGGAGGAGGAATGAACAACGCCAATTTTGCTACGGGTCCGGACGGAGTTCCTGGACGTATGCAGATGTATTTATGGTCTCCTCCCGGTTTAGTTTTAGGAACTTATTTGAAAGTGAACAATGGCTCTTTAGCAGGAAGCTATTATTCGGAAAAAGCCGGATTTGGTCCGCAACTGCCAACAACTCCAATCACTGCCGATTTGGTACTTGTTGAAAACAGCGGTACTGACCCTCATGATGGATGTACGCCTTTAACCAATGCAGCAGACCTTAACGGGAAGATTGCCGTAATACGCAGAGGCAGTTGTAGTTTTGTTAACAAGGTAGAAGTCGCTCAAAATGCAGGAGCTTTGGCTGTAGTAGTAACTAATACAGAATCCGGAGACCCGATAATAATGGGTGGTGACGGTACTAACATTACTATTCCTTCAGTTATGATTTATCAATCTGATGGTGAAGCGATAATTGATGCTTTATTAAACGGTGATACCATCAATGCAACGATAGTAGATGATGGATCGGGAATTGATACTAATAGACGTGACGGAACTTTGGATAACGTTATTGCAATTCATGAATACGGACATGGAGTTTCCATTCGACTAACCGGAGGACGAAACCAAGCAAATTGCTTGATGAATCAAGAGCAAATGGGAGAAGGATGGAGTGATTATTTAGGACTCATGCTTACAATGAAACCCGGAGATAAAGGTCCGGATGTACGGGGAATCGGAACTTATGCTAACGGAGAAGGAAAAGGAGGGAACGGGATTCGAACGTATCCTTATTCTACCGATTTTTCTGTGAATCCTTATACATACAACCACATACGTTCAGAAATGATTCCTCACGGTGTAGGTGCTGTTTGGGGAACAATGTTGTGGGATATGACGTGGGCATTTATTGATGAGTACGGTTATGATCCGGATATTTACGAAGGAAACGGTGGAAACAATATGGCACTTCAACTTGTTATGGACGGAATGAAATTACAACCGTGCAGTCCCGGATTCGTAGATGGAAGAGACGCCATTTTAGATGCTGATTTGCTTGCCAACGGTGGCGCAAACAAGTGTTTGATTTGGAATGCTTTTGCAGCAAGAGGTCTTGGATTGAGCGCCGATCAAGGAAGTACAAACAGCAGAAGTGATGGAATAGAGGCTTTTGATGTGCCTACAGAATGCAAACTTGGAGTAGGTGCAGAAGATAATATCCGCAATAAATTTGTTGTCTATCCGAATCCTGCTCAAGGAGAAGTTCATATTAGCACACGCTTTGATGTGATGGATGCATCAGTGAGTATTTATGATATGAACGGAAGAAAAATGCTGCAAACCAACATCCAATTGCAAGGAGAAAACACGATAAATACCAGCAGTCTGGCTCCGGGAATTTACTTGATGAATATTGAAGGAGGAGGTTTGTCACAAACAACCAAACTGATCGTTCAATAAGAATCTTTAAAACATACTTATCAAAAACGCCTTGTTGAATGAACGACAAGGCGTTTATTTTATGAAAACGACTTAAAAGTTTTTGCAAGTGTAGTCGGCGATAGCTCACATAAATCCAACAGTTGTTCTGTGGTGCCGTGTTCTTGGAATCGGTCGGGAATTCCCAGTATTTTAATTTTATTTGAATAATTGTTTTCCGATGCAAACGCTAGAACAGCACTTCCAAATCCGCCTATGATGGTACCCTCTTCCACCGTGATTATATTTTCATAATTCTTGAAAATTGAGTGCAATAATTCAGTGTCTAAAGGTTTTAAAAACCGCATGGCATAAATTCCGATATGCTCCTGTTTGCTTTCAGATAATAGATGCACCGCTTCTTTTACATTCTTTAAAAGAGTACCCAAAACCAATACTGCCGTTTTTTTTCCGGGTTTAATTTGTACTCCTTTTCCAATGGGAATTTCCGAAAACGGAACTTGCCACTGATGAAGGGTTCCACGTCCTCTCGGATATCGAATGGCTATGGGCAAATCCAATCCTTTTTGAGCAGTAAACATCATGTTACGAAGTGCAATTTCATTTTCAGGAGCAGCGACTATAATATTCGGAATGCAGTTTAAATAGGCCAAGTCAAATACTCCATGATGCGTAGCGCCATCTTCCCCTACAATACCGGCGCGATCTACACAAAAGATAACCGGTATTTTTTGCAGACAAACATCATGAATTAACTGGTCGTAAGCGCGCTGTAAAAATGTCGAATAAATGGTACAGAAAACATTGAAATTTTGAGTGGCAAGACCCGCTGCAAAAGTAACGGCATGTTGTTCGGCAATGCCCACATCAAAAGCTCTGTCCGGAAAAGTTTCCATCATATATTTTAATGAGCTTCCGGTTGGCATCGCAGGCGTAATCCCTATGATTTTTTCATTGTTTTTTGCCAGTTCCACCAACGTAAGACCAAAGACATCCTGAAACTTCGGCGGAATATTTTTGGAATCATGAGGTAATAAATCGCCGGTAGCGGCATCAAATTTCCCGGGGGCGTGATACACAATCTGATTCTCCTCTGCTTGTCGCAAGCCTTTTCCTTTTGTCGTAATGACATGAAGAATTTTGGGGCCGGGAACTTTCTTTAATCGTCCTAATTCACTGAGGAGTTCGTCAAAATTATGACCATCTATCGGACCGGAGTAATGGAGGTTTAAAGTTTCAAAAAAATTGTTGTCCGCACGGATATTTCCGGTTTTTACTTTGGTAAAATAATCTTTTAATGCGCCCACACTCGGGTCAATTCCAATGGCATTGTCGTTTAGAATGATCAATAAATTGGCATCGGTACTTCCGGCGTGATTCAAAGCTTCAAAAGCCATTCCTGCGGCTATGGAAGCGTCTCCCACAACAGCGATATGATTCCGATGGAGTTCATTTTTTAGTTTGGAAGCCATCGCCATTCCCAATGCTGCTGAAATGGAAGTGCTGCTGTGACCGACTCCGAAAGTGTCATACACGCTTTCTTCACGACGTGGGAATCCGGAGATACCTCCAAGTTGCCGATTGGTATGAAAAATATCCTTCCGACCGGTTAAAATCTTGTGTCCGTATGCTTGATGCCCGACATCCCAAACGAGCAAATCATCCGGGGTGTTAAAAACATAATGAAGTGCAATACTGAGTTCCACTACGCCCAAACTTGCACCGAGATGACCTTCTTTGGTAGCGACAATATCAATAATATACTGACGCAATTCTTTGGCGAGCAACGGCAATTTTTCCGCAGCCAATTTCCGCAGATCCTCGGGACTGTATATGTTATCGAGTAAATTCACTTTGCAAAGATACATTTATTGATTCTTTGTCTGTTTTTTTCGCTGAAGTATCTCAAGAGCCTTATTTTTGTTTCATTAAAGTTTAAAAAAAATAGAATTTGGATAGTATAAAGCCGTTTACCGATGCGTATTTTATGAAAAAAGCGCTTGATGAAGCACAACATGCTTATAATCAGGATGAAATTCCGGTGGGAGCGATAATCGTTTCTGACAATCGAATTATTGCACGCGCTCACAACCTTACCGAAACGCTCAACGATGTGACCGCCCATGCCGAAATGCAAGCCATTACTTCTGCATCAAATTATTTGGGAGGGAAATATCTAATCGGATGCACGCTATACGTAACCTTAGAACCGTGCCAAATGTGTGCCGGTGCGCTTTTTTGGTCCCAAATTTCCAAAATTGTATTCGGCGCCAAAGATCCCCAACGCGGTTTTCTTTCACTCCAAACGAAATTGCACCCCAAAACCGAATGGCAAGGCGGGGTGATGGAATCGGAAGCTGCTGAAATATTAAAGAGATTCTTTATAAAAAAAAGAAATCTTAATTAATCCTGTTTCTTGTTGATGAGGTATTTATACTCTTCAAAATTGATGTTTCCGCTAAATATTGCGATGGATTTGTCAATAATTCGCGTGGCTTCTTTTTCAGGATACCCCAATCCGATAGCGTATTTTTCAATCAAAAAACGTTCTCTTTCATCAATTTTATGATCTGCAAAAATAATCATAAACAAATCGTGAAGACGTTCTAACCGACCTTCCGCAGTAAAAGAAGGCGTTAAGGGATAGGCCGTAGGGTTTTTTAATATTTGCTCGTATTCTCCTTCGGAAATGTTGAGTTTGGAAGCCAAACGAATCAGCATTTTTTCTTCTTCAGGAATAATCTTGCCGTCAGCGGCAGCTACTTTGACAATTGCCGCAAAATGTCCGAGATTTCGTGTGTGTTTTCCGCTTTGAAAAAGATTGGTGAAGTTCATAAGTGTAAAATATTTTAGTAAAGATACAATTCTTATCAGAATTAGTTATACCTTAATTTAAGTGCACTATTAATTGTTAAGTACTTCTTTTAAATATTGAATTATGTCCGGTAGATTTTCAATGACGCTCATATGACCTCCAGCAATAATGCGTGTGTCAAAACCAAGTTTTTCAGCTTCTTCAGCCGTTTCGGTTGCCGGAATCAAAGGATCGTCTTCAGAAAGTAACAGATGTTTCGGTTTGGTGAAATTTAAAGCAACTTTACTGCGATCTTTTCTGATTTTCATTCCTTCCAAAGCAGCGATAATTCCTGATTCGGTAAACGTATAAGCGTGTGTTTTGAGCACCTCAAGATCGGTCGCAAATTCTTTTTGAGATTCTTGGGTTACCCAATTCGATATTGCCATGCTGATAAATGCATTTTTTCGTTCTTGGACAAGTCTCACGGCGCGGGTTCGGTTTTCTTTTCGTTCGGGACTGTCTGCTTTAAAAGTGGAATTTATCAAGATGATACGCTCCGTCATTTCCGGATACATTTCTGTAAAAGCCAAGCTGATATAACCGCCGAGTGAATGTCCCACCAAGCTGACGCGGCTGATTTTTAAATGCCTGAGCAACGCGTTGATTACTTCTGCATACAACTCCATCGTATGAATTGGTTGGAGCGTTTCACTGTCTCCCATTCCGGGCAAGTCGATGGTAAGGGTGCTGTATTGTGGCAGATGCGGAAGAACTTTTTCCCACATATGTCGACTTTCTAAAAATCCGTGAATAAAAACCACTGCAGGACCGCTTCCGGTGATCGAATAAGCAATTGCTTTGTCTTTATAAGTAAAAATCATAAGTTATTAAAAAAACCATTCAATTTTGCAACTGAATGGTTTTGTATTTTAATTTAAGCGTTCATCAATTCTTCGATTTCTTCTGCTTCCAACGGAATGTTTTTCATAAGATTCACAGGTTCGCCTTTTTCTTGAATGACTACATCGTCTTCCAAGCGGATTCCGAAGCCTTCTTCCGGAATGTAGATTCCCGGTTCCACGGTAAATACCATATTGGGTTGCATCGGTTCCCAAAGGATGCCGTAATCGTGCGTATCAAGACCGAGATGATGTGACGTTCCGTGCATAAAATATTTTTTATAGGCAGGCCAATCCGGATTTTCATTCTGAACATCAGCCTTGTCTATCAGTTTTAATTTTAAAAGTTGTTCAGTCATCAGCTTTCCGACTTCAATATGATATTCTTTCCAATAATTTCCGGGAACCAACATTTTGGTCGCTTCTTTTTTAACATGCAACACAGCGTCGTAAACTTCACGTTGTCTTTTGGTAAACCGTCCGCTTACGGGAATGGTTCGTGACATATCGCTGGCGTAATTGGCATATTCGGCACCGACATCCATAAGCAACAAATCCCCTGCTTTACATTGCTGATTGTTTTGAACATAGTGCAACACATTGGCATTGTTTCCGGAAGCGATAATGGGTGTGTAGGCAAAACCTTTGGAGCGATTGCGAAGGAATTCGTGCATAAATTCTGCTTCAATTTCATATTCCCAAACTCCGGGTTTTACAAATTCCAGAATCCGACGAAATCCTTTTTCGGTAATGTTACAGGCTTGTTGTAACAAATCGATTTCGATGGAATCTTTTACGCTTCTTAAACGTTGCAAAATCGGATTGCTCTTGGCCCAACGATGTGCCGGAAATGCTTCTTTGGTTTTTTTGATAAAGCGGTCTTCTCGGGTCTCTGTTTCCACACTTTGTCGGTAGTGTTCGTTGGTGTTAAAGTATATTGTTTCGGCTTCTGTCATCAACTGAAAAAAGATTTTGTCAAACTCTTGAAGCCAGTAAACAGTCTTAATTCCGCTCACCTCATAGGCGCGTTCTTTGGTGAGTTTTTCCCCTTCCCAAATGGCGATATGTTCATTTGTTTCACGTAAAAAGAGAATTTCGCGGTGTTTTTCTTCGGAAGCATCCGGAAACATCAACAAAATGCTTTCTTCCTGATCAACACCACTGAGATAAAAAATATCACGGTGTTGCTGAAAAGGCATCGTGCTGTCTGCGCTGATGGGATAAATATCATTGGAATTGAAAACAGCAATGCTGCTTTTTTCCATTTGAGCCATAAAGTTTTTACGGTTTTTAATAAATAAATTGTTGTTGATGGGTGTGTATTTCATGAGTTGTACTTCTATAATAAACAGTCGTTTTGTTTATTTTTATTAATAAAACTCAAAGGTAAGAATTATTGCGTTTTTGATTGGTGAAAACGATAGGTTCCGTTTCAAAAGGATTGATTTTTTTCCATTTTAAGCCACCTTCAATTAATAATTATCGACAAAACTTAAAGAACAATGGTTATGGAAGAAGGACTGATGATCTACAGTTTGTTCTTTTTTAATTCTTTGTTGTTTGAGTTTAAAACTCTCCTTAATATTTGTAACCCTTGTGTAAGGTTTACTAACTTGGTTATTATGAAAGATTATTTAACACTAGCTGAGACCGCAGAAATTTTTGGTAAAAGTAAGGAAACCTTACGGAGATGGGATAAAGAAGGTATTTTAAATGCGGTTCGAGAACCGGTTTCCAATTATCGTGTTTATAGAAAATTTGATGTTCAAACCTTATTAGGCAATCTATTTGAGGATGTTATTGAAGATGATGTCTCAAATTATGTTGAACCACAGCACGAATACTCCGTTTTGGAACTATTCGCCGGAGGGGGCGGATTAGCAATTGGTTTGGAAAAGGCGGGATTGAAGTGCATTGCTCTAAATGAGATGGTCAAATGGGCTTGCCAAACCCTAAGAAAAAACAGACCGCATTGGCATGTTTTAGAAGCTGATATTAAAGAATTTGATTTTTCAGAGTATAGCGGTAAAGCAGATGTTGTCACCAGTGGTTTTCCCTGTCAAGCATTCAGTTATGCAGGGAAAAAGCTCGGGCTAAATGATGCAAGAGGAACGCTTTTTTATGAATTTGCAAGAGTTGTTCAGGAAGTTAAACCTGCTATTTGTATAGGTGAAAATGTGCGAGGCTTATTGCAGGGTTTATATGAGTTCTTGGCTGGTACTTTATAAGGAAGAAAGAACCGTGGTTCCAAAAGCTCAAATGATTTGAATACAGATTCATAGGATTGCATAAGGCGTCTATTTTAAAACGTAACTGATTTTCGCACATTGTGCATCAGTGGTGCTTTTCCAAATACGCTTATTTAAAATACTTAAATCCAACGCCTCATTCGGATTCAGGTTTAAGTTGAAAATTTCATAAACTTAAAACCTGGTCTGATTTTATTGAGGTATTATACTAGTTCTCCGAGCAGAAAATAAGTTATACAACATTTATAAAAAAAACCCTTCCTCTGATTACAATAACAGAGAAAGGGTTTTGATGTTTGGTTTATTTTATCATATTACCGTTTTTGTCATAAAAATGGTATTCTAAATAAGTATAGGCATCACGTGGTTGGATTTTTACCCATTTTTTATGTTCTAGGAACCATTTGGTTCGAACTGAGGGGAATCCTTTGGTTAAAAATGCCGCAATAAACGGGTGTGTGTTTAAAGTTAATTTTGTATAATTTTTTTTCAACAAACGTTTTACATCGTCGTTGATTTTATTGATTAAAACAATGGGAGCTTCAATTTCTCCGTCTCCACTCACACTCGGATTTTCTTCACGTGTTTTGATAAAGACTTCGGGGCGAACCCGCTGCCGTGTGATTTGAATCAGGCCAAACTTGCTGGGAGGTAAAATTTTGTGTTTTGCCCGGTCATCTTTCATTTCATCACGGAGGTGTTGATAAAGTTGTTTGCGATGGGCAGGATCGGTCATGTCTATAAAATCGACCACAATAATTCCTCCCATATCTCGTAATCGTAGTTGTCTGGCTACTTCGGTTGCAGCCAATAAATTTACTTCGAGTGCAGTACCTTCTTGGGTTTTTTGTTTGTTACTTCGGTTTCCGCTGTTTACGTCTATCACGTGCATGGCTTCTGTATGTTCAATAACCAAATATGAACCCTTACTGCCCGAAACGGTTTTCCCGAAAGAGGTCTTTATTTGTCTTTCAATACCAAATTTTTCAAAAAGTGGCACATTGGAATCGTAGAATTTTACGATGTTTTCCTTATGTGGTGCAACTTGTTGCACATAGTCTTTTATTTGTAAGTAGAGCGATTCGTCGTCGATATAGATGGCTGTAAAATCATCGTTAAGCATATCTCTGACAAGGGAAGTTCCTCTGCTCAACTCACTTAACACCTTTGAAGGGAGGTGTGCCCTACGTAGCTTTTTGCACATGGCCGTCCAACGGTCCATGAGATTTGCTAAATCTTTATCCAGTTCGGCAACTTTCTTGCCTTCGGCAACTGTGCGAATAATAACGCCAAACCCTTTGGGTTTAATACTGGTTATCAATCGTTTCAGTCTGCTTTTTTCTTCTGCTGATTCTATTTTTTGGGAAACTGAAACCCGATCCGAGAAAGGAACCAAGACAATATAGCGTCCGGCTAATGAAAGTTCCGAACTCAACCGCGGTCCTTTGGTGGATATGGGCTCTTTTACTACCTGAACAAGAATGGATTGATTGCTTTTTATCGCATCGACAATATTGCCGTGTTTATCAATTTCTTTTTCAAGCGGAAAATCTTTTAGCGAAAAATCCTTGATCTTTCCCGTAGATACTCCTTTAACAAATTTTAAGGAAGAAGTAATTTTTGGGCCTAAGTCGTGATAGTGTAAAAAACCATCTTTTTCATAACCTACATTTACAAATGCAGCGTTAAGACCCGGAACCGTTTTTCGAATTTTTGCCAGAAAAATATCTCCGACATTAAAATTATTTCCTTCTTCTTCTTTGTGTAATTCAATGAGTCTCCCATCTTTTAATAGAGCAAAATCAACTTCCTGCGAACTGGATCTGATAAATAATTCGTAGTTCACATTAAAAAATTTTGATTAAACAAATGGAATTCGACGAGTTTGACATACAAACCCGTTGGAATTATAACCGCATACAGCTGCTTTACAATTCCGATTTCAAAGAACATGTCTTAAATACCGATTAGGCATTTAAGAGGATCAAATTTAAAAAGTGAAAAAGTAGTTTGAAACTACTTTTTCTTTTTGTGGCGATTTGCACGACGTCTTTTTTTGCGTTTGTGCGTAGCTACTTTATGTCTTTTTCTTTTTTTACCACTAGGCATATATGTGTGTAATTTAGATTCTCAATACTGATGAGAAAAGTTATAAAATTTAGTTTACTTTAACGTTGTTCTTAACTCCTTCCAAGAAAACTTTTGCAGGTTTAAAAGCAGGAATATTATGAGCAGGAATTTTTATCGTTGTGTTTTTGGAGATATTTCTTCCGGTTTTTTCTGCTCTTGTTTTGATTATAAAACTTCCAAATCCACGTAAATATACATTCTCTCCACGCTCTAAAGAATTCTTTACCTCTTCCATAAAAGTTTCGATAGTTGCCTGTACTTCATTCTTTTCCAATCCAAGCTTGTCGGATATGTTTGCAACAAGATCTGCCTTTGTCATTAGTTATAATATTTTTTTAATTAATAGCTATATTCGTTTTTTTAAGCGGAGGCAAATATACATATTTTATATTCATAATATCCAAGCTTAAACCTTTAAAATTTAATGGAATAAAGAATACATTGCTATGAAACTTATTTCTGAGGAGTTTTCCAAGAAGCTCATTTTGTGGTATCTGAATAATAAAAGAACACTGCCATGGCGAAAAACAAAGGAGCCGTATTTTATCTGGTTGTCGGAAGTGATTCTCCAACAAACCCGGGTAGATCAGGGGATGCCCTATTACGAGCGTTTTGTCCGGAGCTATCCCACCGTTTTTCACCTTGCAAAAGCTGAGGAGCAAGCGGTTTTAAAGCTATGGCAAGGTTTGGGGTATTACTCTCGAGCACGAAATTTATTGCATACCGCCAAGGTTGTAGTACAGGAACACAATGGAATTTTCCCGAATGCTTACCGCGAATTGATCAAACTAAAAGGAATCGGGGATTATACGGCAAGCGCTATCGCAAGTATTTGTTTTGACGAAGCTGTCGCGGTGGTGGACGGAAACGTCTATCGCGTGTTGTCGCGAATTTTCGGTATCGATACGCCTATCAATACAACGCACGGGCAAAAAACTTTCAAATCGTTGGCAACTGAATTGTTGGATTCCGCTCAGCCCGGAACTTTTAATCAAGCGTTGATGGAATTTGGAGCCGTTTTTTGCAAACCCGTCAATCCGGATTGTCAAGCGTGTGTTTTTAAAACACAGTGTGTCGCCTTTAAAACGGATGAAGTCGGAAAGTTTCCCGTAAAGCATAAGCCGAAACCGGTTCAGAAACGGTATTTTAATTATCTGATTATAAAATCTGCGGAGGGAACTTTTTACATGCAAAAACGAGAAAACGGAATATGGAAAGCGTTGTGGGAATTTGCATTGGTTGAAACAGATAAGTTGGTGTCTGCCAAAAAACTGGCTGCGCAGCAAAGTTTTATTTTCTTTAAAAAGCAATTTGCTATTGACGATTTGTATCTGCTTTTCTCCGAAACCATCGTGCATAAGCTTTCGCATCAACATATTCATACGCGGTTTTGGATGGTGGAAGCCTCAGAAAATACCGAGGAGTTTTTTAGCTATCAGGAAGTTCTCGCTTTGCCGCAACCACAATTGATTTCGAGATTTTTACAATTGCATTCAGAAAAAATCAACTAGCTCCAAACCGTTAATTTAAATATTTGGAATTTTAAAAATATGTATCTTTATTGTTTTAAAGTACTTTTGTAGAATAATAAATTCAGAGAACAAATGAGTGGCACATTAAATAAAGTAATGCTGATAGGACATACCGGCGATGATGTAAAGTTGCATTATTTCGACAGCAACAATTGTGTGGGTCGATTTCCGTTGGCTACCAACGAAACTTACACTAACAAACAAGGGGAACGAATTACCAATACCGAATGGCACAATATTGTGGTAAACAACAAAGCCGCGGAAATTTGCAGTAAATATCTTAAAAAAGGCGACCGGGTTTATATTGAAGGACGAATCCGAACCCGAAAATGGACGGATGACAAAGGCATGGAACGCTACACGACCGAAATATTATGTAAAGATTTTACGTTTCTTACTCCGAAGAGTGAAGAACGCAAAGATGATAATTTTAATCAAACACACTCCCCATATCAAGTCCGTTCGCAGCAGTTTAATGAAGGAGCTATGGACAACAGGAATCAAAATTCAGGGAAAGGAACTGACGAAAGCTCGGATTTGCCTTTCTAAGGTTTAATTAATACGCATAATTTTGGATACAGAACCTCCCAGTTTATTGTTGTTCACTTCGGTTATTCAGTCAGAGATAACCTCTATAATAATCATTGTTTTTTTGTTACTTCTTTCGGCATTGATTTCTTGTGCCGATGCTTCTTTTTTCTCTCTGACTCCTGCGGACTTTGAGGAAGCAGACGATAAAAAAACAGAAAAGAAACTCCGAATTGTTCAAAGGTTACGTGACACGCCGGAAATTTTATCGGCGACTTTGCTAACGGCGGGACTGCTTGTCAACATTGCCATTGTACTTATTTATTTCGCAACCAACGATTTTATTTTTTCCAATATCATTGAAGAATTTTGGGGCATTCCGATTCGATTTTTGCTTGAAATTCTCCTCATTACTTTTTTAATATTGCTTTTTGCCGAGATTTTACCGCGAATCTATGCCGGAAGAAACAATGTCTATTTTGCTTCTTTAATGGCACGACCGGTTAAGATGATGTCAATGATTCTGTCGCCTATTGCCAAACCCATCGGGAAAACGGCAGTTTATTTTCAGCAAAAGTACGGAAAGAAAAAAGACAGCATCAATGTGGCACATCTTTCTCAAGCTCTGGAATTGTCACAAGAAGACACCACCGTGGAAGAAAAGAAAATTTTACAAGGCATTGTGACTTTTGGAAACACCGAGGTGCGGCAGGTTATGAAAAACCGCATGGATATTTTTGCATTAAACAGAAATCTTTCGTACAGTCAGGTCCTTTCGGAAATTTTGGAAAACGGATTTTCCCGCATTCCGGTTTATCATGAAAATTTAGACCATATCGAAGGGGTGTTGTACGTGAAAGATTTGATTCCGCATATCGATAAAACTGATTTTGAATGGGTAAGTTTGCTCCGAGAAGCTTACTTTGTTCCTGAGAATAAAAAATTAGACGACTTATTAAGCGATTTCAAACAGATGAAAATGCATCTGGCGATTGTGGTGGATGAGTACGGCGGAACCAGCGGATTGATTTCATTGGAAGATATTATCGAGGAAATTGTCGGAGAAATCAGCGATGAATTTGACGATGAAGGGTTGGTGTTCTCTAAATTGGATGATAGCAATTATATTTTTGAAGGAAAAACCGCATTAAAGGATTTTTATAAAGTAATCGGTCTGGAAAATCCTGAAATTTTTGAGGAACATAAAGGCGAAGCCGAAACCATCGCCGGATTTATTCTGGAAATAGCAAAAGGGTTTCCAAAGAAAAATGAAATAATATACTTTGACAATTATGCGTTTGCAGTAGAAGCTTTTGAAGGAAAACGCATCAAACAAATTAAACTTACCATTGAGACTAAATAATTTTTTATCGGGATTTCTCATCGTTCTCATTTTGAGCAGTTGTAAGGAAGAGCAGATTGTAAAACCGGCTGCACAATTGCGATTGGAATATCCTGCCCACGCTTACAAACCACTGCCTGCAGATCGCGATTGTCCTTTTGGTTTTATGATTAATGAGCATTCCGAAGCAGAGTGGAAACAGAATTGCGCGGTAAACATTCGGTATCCAAAAATGAAAGCCGCTTTTTATCTGACGTATAACAAGGTAAATAATAATTTGGACTCCCTGCTTCGCGATGCACAAAAGTTGGCATACGATCATACGATTAAAGCAAGCAGCATTCCCGAGCAACCGTTTGTCAATCCGGATGATGATGTTTACGGAATGTTTTATATGATTAACGGAGATGCCGCCACACAAGCCGGATTTTATGTTACCGACAGCATCAACCACTTTATAAACGGCGCTTTGTATTTTGATGCAAAACCCAATTTTGATTCCATTTATCCTGCCGTGATGTATTTGAGAGAAGATATGCGGAGGATTATCGAAACGGTTCGATGGAAGGGTGCTTTGGAAGATTAAGAGTTTTAAACTCATTTATTAAACGATTTTTTTTGGCGGCATCCTTCTTACAATAAACCGGAATTTTGCCGGTCGGAAAGTTAAAAAAAGTGTTAATGTTCTTAATTTAAGACATTTTTGTCATAAATTATTTTAACTTAGTAAACGAGTTAAAGTGATTAAAATAAGTGAGTTATGAATATTATAGACAAAATTGTTGACTTCTTTAAAAAACCTGAAAGTGAAAGTCAAGGTACCGTTCCGGAAGGGGTTTGTAATCTGTGTTGGGGGTATCAACAATACGACGGCAGAATTCGCGAATTGTATAAAGACAAACAAATTGATGTAAATAACCATCAGGATTCATACATGCTCGTTCAAAAATTTGTAAAAGAACATATAGACGGCTATCACATCAAAGACGGAGTTGTTCACGTTTGTCCCGACTGCGAAGAATTAAAAGAAGGAAAAGACCGAATCCGGAAATATGAATTATAAAAAGATTAGCTAAAAAAATTTATAATCTCGATTAAGGTTTATAGATGTGTTAATTTTTTTAACTTTGAGAAGATTTTTTGTCTAAGAGATTTATTTTTTCATAAAATGAAAAGCATCTATAAATTTTTATCAGTATTTCTTTTGTTCCTGTTGTCTGGATGTCAACTTATATATTTTTTACAAGTAGGCGAACGTCATAATGATAGTCTTTCTGAGATAAATGAATACTTGGATAAAAACAAATTTTCTACTTATGACTATTCCTTTAAATTGATTGACAGCTTAGGTTATCTGTTGCATACCGAAAAACATATGGTAAACACTTGGAAATTGGAAAGAGGAGGTCGGGCTTCTGCTGTAGAACTAAAAATATACAATCCCGAAGGAGATTTGGCAAATGCATATTCTCAATGTTTCGGTCCGTTCAAAAAACTGAATATATTAGACTCATACCCGCCCCGTATCATCCCACACTTACCTATAAATTATGATTTAAAATTCGAAGATGAATTGGATTTATGGGATATAGACAACGAAATGAAAAACCGGATTATCGCAGAATCCCAAGAAAGTACTTATGTTTTCGTGATGTATTGGAATATTTGGACTAAACATTTTTCAAAAGTAGTGCTAAAAGAGTTGGAATCATATATGGCAACACACGATCCCGATAGAACCAAATTCCTTTATATTCTCGTGAACAATGCAAGAGATCCGATACCGGAGGATGCGGAAATATATGATTTATGATGAAATTGAGTTTTAATCCAACGCCCTAAACACAGCTTCAATAAAATTTTGTCTTTCGTTGGAGAGTTTCTCAGAACCGGCTCGCGGCCAAGCAGCCATTTGAGCAATTACAATATTTTTATGTGGGTTGATATAGAGCATTTGCCCAAAAATCCCCAATGCCACATAACTGCCATCTTTGTAGCACCACCATAAATACCCATAACCGTCTCCTTGGTCATTTATCGGATAGTGCGGTGACGTCGCGCGATTCAACCACGATGAAGAAAATACCGACCTGCCTTCAATTGCTCCGTTTTGAAGCATCAACAAACCCAATCGGGCATAATCGCGCAAACTTGCAGACAATCCGCTGCCGCCGATATTCATTTGACTGCATTCATCTGCCAGCCAATAGGCGCAGTGTTCCATTCCAAAAGGTTTCCAAATATGCTCGGATAGATATTCCGCAAGACTTTTTCCGGTTGCTTTCTGAATCAAAATTCCAGTCATATCCGTTTCTCCGGTGCTGTAATTCCATTGCGTTCCGGGCTTGTGGATAGACTCCATCGGTTTCATATAGGTTAAAATGTGTGCTTCGGCACCTTCACAAGGTTTTAAATACATTTGAGCCACATCGGAATTTGGGTCTTCGTAATCTTCATTCCAATCAATTCCGGAAGCCATCGTCAACAATTGTTCCACCGTGACTTTTCCGTAATCCTGACCTTGGAGTTCGGAAATGTATTTTTCCAGCGGATCGTTCAAATTTTCAATGGCACCTTCTTTTAACGCAACGCCAACCAACATGGAAGAAACCGATTTGGCAACCGAAAAAGAGGTCCAAAGCGTAGCGGCATCCACGCCGTCTGCATACCTTTCCAACCGGATTTTCCCGTCTTTCAGAACCAAAACCCCTTTGACATGATTGTCGTTCATATAAGATTTTAAAGTGGTGATTCCCTTCCACATTGGTTCGGTGGTTAGTCCTTTTTGCAGCGGGTTCACTTCAGTTCCTACAGCCACTTGAATGCTCGGAAAAAGGGCGTGCATCATCGAAAACCGATGCGCTCGTTCTTCTTGCGACCAAAAAAGCAAGCTTTCCAATTTCTGCCCCATGGTTTCGCCGGGAATTTCTTTAATTTCAGTTTGCGCCGCTTCCATATCCAATGGAGGACATTCCTGAGAAAATCCCGAAAAAATTCCCAGAGTTATGAATAAGGTTGATACTAAATTATTGAATTGTCGCATGAAAGATTTATTGTGGTTTGAATGAAGTTTAAATATGCGTCTTTTTTAATTCGCATTGCAAAGGTATCAATTACGGCTTAGGATGAAAAGATTAAGTTTCGGAATAAAAAACCTCTTTTAAAATCGCATTTAAAAGAGGTTTTAAATAGGTGTTTATCTGTTTTTTTTTATGCTTTAGACAGCCATTTTTTATAGGAGAAAGCTTCACGGAATTTCGCTTCAAGAGCGGTAATTTCAATACGTTCTTGTTGCATCGTATCCCGGTCTCTTACCGTTACGGTGTTGTCTTCCAATGTTTGATGATCGACCGTAATGCAATAGGGAGTTCCAATTGCATCCTGACGACGGTAACGTCTTCCGACCGCATCTTTATCGTCATAGACCACATTGTAATCCCATTGCAGGGTTTCGATAATTTTTTGAGCGATTTCAGGCAATCCGTCTCTTTTTATCAAAGGCAATACGGCAGCTTTTACCGGTGTCAAGATTGCAGGAATTTTCATCACTGTCCGTTGGCTGTTGTCTTCCAACGTTTCTTCTTGAAGTGCATTTGAAATCACGGCAAGGAACATCCGGTCTAAGCCGATAGAGGTTTCGACCACATAAGGAATGTAACTTTCATTGATTTCAGGATCAAAGAATTGGAGTTTTTTTCCTGAGAATTCTTCGTGAGCTTTTAAATCGAAGTCGGTACGGGAATGAATGCCTTCGAGTTCTTTAAATCCGAAAGGGAAATTAAATTCAATATCTGTTGCGGCATTGGCATAATGCGCTAATTTTTCGTGATCGTGGAAGCGGTAGTTTTCTTCACCCATTCCCAAACTCAAATGCCAGTGGAGTCGTTCTTTTTTCCAATGCTCATACCATTCCAATTCTTCGCCCGGGCGGACAAAAAATTGCATTTCCATTTGTTCGAATTCTCGCATACGGAAAATAAACTGACGGGCTACAATTTCATTTCTGAACGCTTTACCGGTTTGTGCAATTCCAAAAGGAATGCGCATGCGTCCGCTTTTTTGAATGTTGAGAAAGTTTGTGAAAATACCTTGAGCAGTTTCGGGGCGCAGATAAAGATTCATCGCCGATTCAGCAGAAGCACCCAATTTGGTTCCGAACATAAGATTAAATTGTCGTACCTCCGTCCAGTTTTTTGAACCGGTTTCGGGGTCGCTGATTCCCAATTCTTCAATCAGCGCCTTAACATCTGCCAAATCCTCGTTTTCCAAGGATTTCGCCAAGCGTTCGAGAATGGTTTTTCGCTCTTGTAAATATCTGACAACGCGCGGGTTAGTCGTTGTAAATTGTTCTTCATCAAAGGAGTCTCCAAAGCGTTTGCGCGCTTTTTCAATCTCTTTTTGAGCTTTTTGAAAAATTTTCTCTGCGTGATCTTCCACCAGCACGTCGGCTCGGTATCGTTTTTTGGAATCTTTGTTGTCGATGAGCGGATCATTGAACGCATCTACGTGACCGGAAGCTTTCCAGGTAGTCGGGTGCATTAAAATAGCAGCATCGATTCCAACGATATTTTGATGCAGGTTGACCATGCTTCTCCACCAATATTCGCGGATGTTGCGTTTGAGTTCCACACCATTGTGAGCATAATCATAGACAGCACTCAGGCCGTCGTAAATTTCGCTGGATGCAAAAATATATCCGTACTCTCGAGCGTGAGAGATTACTTTACGAAAATGGTCATCAGTTCTTTCCATAGGGCGCAAAAATAACAAAAACAAATGTATGTAAGCCAATTCTTTTAAAGAAGGACGGAAACAGAAAAAATTTATTTGTGTTATTTCAGTTGCATGTTGGAAGAAGCGATGAGATTGGATTCGTCAAAAACATTGAATATGTAGGATCCTTCAATAAGTTCGGCATCGGAAACATCGACCATAATACAGACGTCTAGTTCTTCATTTTCGTAGAAAACATCCGTAGTTGCGCTATAAAAGAGGCTGCCTTCTTCAAATTGGATAAAAGAACGTTCGCCAACGATGTTGTTTTTCGGATTGATTACCTGAACATACAAAGTTCGGACACCAGAAGGAGCAATTGCATTTTCGGTCAATGTAAAACATGCGCGAATTTTATCGGCACGACTGGCACGATTGGTATTTACCACTTTCCCGTTTTTTCGGATGATGACTGCTTCCCCTTTTAGATTTCGGGCTTTTACGACGGCAGCTCTCCGAATGGTTTCATTCATAGATTCGTTTGCTTGAAGTATGGAATCTGCAAACGTTCGGGAAATTTCAAGTTCGGTATGGGTACTGTCTCGCTGATGGATAAGCACTTTGTTAATGGCAATCAAGCTGTCCGCTTTTTTAAACAGCAATTGGCGTTCTTTTTCAAGTTCATCGATTTTATTGCGGTAATGGTGCAATAATTTCAAATCCGCTTGTGCTTTTTTTACACTGTCTAAAAGAATGGTTATACGATCGCGGGCTTCTATAATCTCTCGGTCTTTAAGCTCGTTCTCTTCGATAATCTCATTGTAATTCGCCAAAAGACCTTCTAATTCTCGCTGTATTTCTGCTTTTTGAGTTTCTAAATTTGAAACTTTCTGTTTGTTTTCATTAAATAAACTTACGGTGTAAACACCCAATGCAATCAGCAGTAAAGAAAGGACACCCACCAATATTTTGAATTTCCCTCCGTGATTTTCTTTTGAAGCATTCATTACTTAAAGTTAAAGTGGGTAAATTTATACAGGTTTTTGAAAGTATTTGTTTACGAAATTATAAAAATTTGTTTGATATGTTAAATATCCTTTTTCCAAAGCGGTGTTGTGGTTGTGAAAAAGCGTTGGCGTCACACGAAAGATTACTGTGTGTTTCCTGTCGTCATCAGATTCCGTTGCTGTGTCACGACCATCTTTCGGAATTGTTAATAAAGAAAAAATTTTATGGACGATTGCAATTGCAGCACGCCATTTCTCTTATGCGATTTCAAAAACAGGGCCTCACCCAAAAATTGTTGCATCACATGAAATATTACGGCGTAAAGGAGTTAAGCGCATTTTTTGGAAATTGGTTAGGAAACGAAATGGATGCTCTTAATAATACTTGGAACGTCGATATGGTCATTCCTGTGCCCTTAGATCGGAAAAGATTAAAAAAACGCGGGTACAACCAAGTGGCAGGTTTTGGGAAGCGGATGGCTGCAGCATTGGACGCCGAATACAGAGATAACATCCTTTTAAAAACAGCAAATATACGCTCGCAAGTACGCAAAAATCGGTTTTTGCGTTTTGAATCCGGAGCCGTTTTCACGGTGAATAACGTAGATGAATTAAATGATAAACACGTTTTATTGGTAGATGACATTATTACCACGGGAGCTACAATTGAAAAATGCGCAGCAGAATTGTTCAAAGGAAAACATGTGAAATTAAGCGTAGCTTCAATTGCGATAACCGGATGATATTTAGCCATTGTTTGAAATCGAATTACTAATTTTGAACGCAGAATTTTCTAACCTTTTCTTAATGAACGCAATTTCTCCTCTCAATTTTCGAACAGTCTTGGTGATGATGGCCTTGTTGCTGCCTTTGATATTTATGAATTGTGCCAAAAAAGGAATGCCGTCGGGAGGAGCTCGGGATACCATTCCGCCGATGGTGGTTCAGAGTGTTCCGAAAAATTTTTCTACCGACTTCAAAGGTTCGGAAATCGATATTTTTTTTGACGAATACATCAAACTCAATAACGTACAACAAGAATTGATTGTTTCTCCGCCATTGCAATACGACCCGTTTATCACGCCGTTGAATGTGTCAAAATCGCTTACCATAAAAATTAACGACACCCTCGAACCCAACACTACATATGTTTTCAATTTCGGGAACAGCATCGTTGACAACAACGAAGGAAATGTCTTGCCTTATTTTAAATATGTTTTTTCAACAGGGGATTACATAGACAGTTTAAGTTTAAGAGGCAGGATTCAGGATGCGCGATTAAGACTTCCGGAATTTCCTGCAACTGTGATGTTATACGAAGCCAATGAAACTTATCGCGATTCTATCGTTTATTCGGAAAAACCGCGATATGTCGCAATAACCAATGACACCACAGGCGTTTTTGAGCTGACCAATCTGAAAGAAGGAACCTACCGCTTGATTGCCTTAAACGAGAAAAACAGAAATTACTTATTCAGACCCGAGGAAGATAAAATCGGATTTGTGAGCGATTTGATTACCATTCCCGCTGATTCTGTGTATGTAGTGTCCATGTTTAAAGAAAAACCAACTTACGAACTTGCAAGACCGAGTTTAAAAGGAAAACAACATTTGCTTATTGGCTACAAAGGAGCGACAGACAGTTTGGAAATTACCATGTTAAATGCGAAGCCGGCGAATTTTTCGTCCGTTATTTTTAAAGATGAAACCAAAGACACGCTTTATTATTGGTACAAACCTCCGATTGAAACCGATAGCTTGGTTTTTAAGGTGCAACACGACCAAACCATCGATACCGTAAAGGTAAAAATGCGTGAGCTGTACCGCGATACGCTGAACATTTCCATGATAAATCCAACGACCATCCGTTTAAAGGATTCTGTGAAATTGAGATTTTCCACACCTTTGATGCATGTCGATGCGGAAAAGCTTGAAATCATGACCACAGATTCTATTCCTGTTGTCGGTTCGGTTCGCATCAATAAAAAATACAACCACGGAGAAATTTATTTTGATAAAGCGGAACAAACCGAATATCGCATTTTGGCATTGCCCGGAATGTTTACGGATTTCTTCGGTCACCAAAATGACTCGTTGCAATTTGTAGTCAGAACGCGTCTGAATTCAGATTACGGCACCTTACGGTTGACCTTGGAAAATGCAAAATCCTATCCGATACTGGTAGAATTGGTCGATGGAAACTACAACACTGTCGCTTCGGATTACTTGACCGAACCTCGCAACGTGTTTTTTGACGAAATCAATCCAAGCGAATATTATTTGCGAATTATCTACGATCGCAATGCCAACGGGAAGTGGGATACAGGAGACTTCCTGAATCGCCGACATCCGGAGGAAGTTATTTATTATCCTCGAAAATTAGACATCCGCGCCAATTGGAGTTTGAATGAAACGTTCCGTTTGGGTCGGTAAATTATAGGATTATTTTAAAATCATCTTTGTCTTCCAGAAACTGAAAGCGCTTTCGGTTGGATCCGATGTCCTTTTTGGAGAGCACCGTTGTTTCAACAAAATCTTTTTCAAAATCTTCATTGGAAACAAGCTTCCCCACCGAATCATAAACTGCGGAATGGCCTACATATTCGTTACCGTTTCCATCAATTCCCGTGCGATTGACACCAATGCAATAAGCCATGTTTTCAATTGCACGCGCACGTAATAAGGTGTCCCATGCCAACATCCTTATTTTTGGCCAGCTCGCTATGTAGAAAACCAAATCGTAATTGTCGTCATTGCGTGACCATACCGGAAAACGCAAGTCATAGCAAATTAAAGGGCGAATTTTCCAACCTTTGTAGGTTACGGAAAGCAGTTGCGTTCCTGCGGTATACACTTCATCCTCGTTTGCAAAAGTAAACGTATGGCGCTTGTCATACGTTTGATAAGAACCATCCGGAAATACAAAATAAAGCCGGTTGTAATAATTTTTGTTTTCTTGCACAATCAAGCTTCCGCTTATTGCCGCCTGATGTTTTTTTGCTTCTGCCTGCATCCATTTTAATCCGTATCCATCGGCGGTTTCTGCAAGCATCAGAGCATTCATTGAAAATCCGGTTGAAAACATTTCCGGTAAAATAATCAAATCGGTGGGTGTTGCCGCCCGAGCCAATTTTTCAGATAGAAGGTGATAGTTTCTCAAAGGTTCTTCCCAAAATAGTGAAGTCTGTACAAGCGTTACGCTTAATTCTTCTTGGTAATCCGCATTCATTTTTTTGCTGATTAAATTAAAAATTATCTTTTGTCAATTTGTTTAAAACGGCTGCTGCAGCTTCCAGCGTCGCTTCTTTTTTGGCAAAACATACCCGAATTTGTTTAAAATTGGTTTTGTCTTCATTAAAAACCGAGGTGGGAATGGTGGCGAGACCGTGTTTTTTCAAAAGTCTTTCTGCAAAAGAAATATCGTCTAAATCTGAAATGGTCGAATAATCCAACAATTGGAAATAGGTGCCCGATGCCGGAACAAATTTAAATGCTGAATCTCGTATTTTAGTTAAAAACGAATCTCTCTTTTCTTGATAAAATTCACTTAAATGAATGTAGTTTTCCGAGTTTTTCAAATAGACCGCAAGGCCTTTTTGAACGGGATGATTCACCCCGAAAACATTGAATTGATGTACTTTCTGAAATTCCTTCATCAAAGGTTGTGGTGCCAGACAATATCCGATTTTCCAACCGGTGTTGTGAAACGTTTTCCCAAAGGATGCCGTGATAAACGAACGAGCAGCTAAGGCGGGTCGTCTTGCCACGCTTTCATGTTGTTTGCCGTCAAAAACAATATGCTCATACACTTCGTCACTGAGGACAAACAATTTGTGCTTTTCGACTAATTTCTCCAGTGCCATCAGATCGTGTTCCGAAAAAACAGTTCCGGAAGGATTGTGAGGCGAATTGATGATAATCATTCTTGTTTTGTCGGTGATTTTTTCTTCCACTTTTTCCCAATCGACGGCAAATGTCGGCGGAGCGAGTTGAACGGGTATCGGAGTACCGCCCATAAGACGAATAGTTGGTGAGTAACAGTCATAAGCAGGCGTGAAGATAATTACTTCGTCACCTTGGTGAATCATCGCAGTGAGAATGGTGAAAATAGCCTGCGTCGCCCCGGCGGTTACCGTAATTTCCGTTTCGGGTTTGTAGGTGGCGCCGTGCAGTTCTTTGACTTTTTCAGAAATAACTTTTCTTAAGCCGCTGTCGCCTTCCATAGGCGCATAGTTGTTATGCCCCTGAACCATTGCTTCATTTACCAAGGCGATAAGTTCCGCATCCATTTCAAAATCCGGAAATCCTTGGGAGAGGTTGATGGCTTGATAATCGAAAGCCATTTTTCCCATAATGGTGAATATAGATTGCGCAACGTGAGGCATTTTAGAGTTTATTTTCATAGGAAGTAAAGTTTTTTGAAAAATACGAATTCCAATGATTTGCTGAAAGATTTTTTGGTGAATTCATTTCTTCGTGGACAAAATGGTTTCAGAAAATCAGGAAAATTTGTAAAATGAAAAGTTTCATTATTTAATTTTGCAATCTTTTTCGGCCCTATAGTTCAACGGATAGAATAGAAGTTTCCTAAACTTTTGATTCGGGTTCGATTCCCGGTGGGGCTTCGATGACAATGGTTAATGTTCAATGGTTAATGATTAATGTT
Source organism: Bacteroidota bacterium (assembly GCA_012522045.1). Lineage (GTDB taxonomy): Bacteria > Bacteroidota > Bacteroidia > Flavobacteriales > Flavobacteriaceae > JAAYLC01. The sequence goes on along the minus strand of JAAYLC010000224.1, from coordinate 655 downwards.
TGATTTTGCTTTTCTTAAAATTGCCGTTGTCAAATTGATGATTTCAAGGGCATCCTCATTGAGGCTGTCAAAATATTCATCATTTAGATAATTCGTTTCTCTCAACAGTTCGAGCCAATATATGGTTTCGTTGATTTCCTTTTGGGCAAGCCCCATTTTGTGTATAAAATCTTTTTTTGTTTCAGCGTGTTCCGCTTCTCTAATCATTGCGCCAACACTGGTTCCGCTTCTAAGCAGTTGCTTTGAAAGCACATATTCTTTCTTTTGATTACACAAAAATTGGTAAAGTTTCACAATCCTCACCGCAAAGGCAAAACTTTTATTTTTAATTACGTTTTCTCTCATCCAATTAACCCCATTAACCATTTATCATTAATAATTAACCATTATCAGTGCCCTCACAAAGCAGACCTAAGTTGTTTATTGTTCCCAATGCACTCGCTACCCGCTCGCTGCCGATGTTTTTATTTCTGGTTTTCATTTCTTTTAATCTTTAAAAAACTATCAGTTTCATATATAGAATATTATCTTATTAAAGTACTACCCATTTTCTGTACCACAATTAGGCTGATTTAAGTTGAATTATTCTTTCAAATTTATACAAATCTTTTGGCTTTTTGTTTCCTATTCCTTGATGTTTTCTTTGGTTATATTC
>JAAYLC010000077.1 GCA_012522045.1 Bacteroidota bacterium | reverse complement strand
TGCGAGAGTTGCCCAGCCAGGTCAAAGGCGCTGGATTCAGAGTTTAACATAGAGGACTATATTTTATTCAACAGTAAACAAACCAACATGCGAGAGTTGCCCAGCCAGGTCAAAGGCGCCAGGTTCAGAGCCTGGTCTTGTAGGAGTTCGTGCGTTCGAATCGCACCTCTCGCACTCTTTATTTGGGATATAGGTAAGGTGAAAAAACGCAACGCACTTGTGTAAGGATCGTGCACAACCGTATATTTTCAAAAGTTACATCACTAAAAATTAGTTTATTATTATAATTCATATTAAATAATTGGTTTAAATTTTTTTGGGTTTAACATTTTCAGTTTAAGATCTAATTAATTCATGTGCTGAGTTCATTGTAATCAACATTTTCTAATCCAAACAAAAAATCTAACATAAGGTATGTCCTAATTAAATGATCTTTTCTTCAATACTTTACATATTCGCCATGCATTATCTTATGTCTACTTAGTCCAAAGGGGTTTTCAAGCTTTTGTTTTGTGTAAGCTGTTTGAAAAAGAGTATTAAGAATAAAATTATTCCCTATTCCTAAAGCTGCCGACGACATCGAACCATTGGGCAATGAATATTCAATGATATTTGGGTCAAATATATCTTTGAAAATTTTGTTTCGATTACTAATTCTCCAATTATTCTTGTTCATTTTGTCTGTCCAAACTAAACCCTTTCCTTTTTGTATAATGGTAAATTCATTTTGAATAAGGTAATCTGTGAGAATGCCATCTATTTGAGAAATTAATGTTGGAATCAAAAAGTTTGAAGGATTATAACTATTGTGAGAGTGTTTCAATAGATTATAACTATCTCTAAATATCTTCATTCTTGGTTTGAATAAAGTGTTCTCTTCCCAAGATTCAATCATAGAGGCTAATTTCTCAAAATTATTTCTTGAAAAGTAGTTAATAAACTCTTGACGTATTTCTTTTCCCAATTTTCCTGAAGGGTTTTCGATTGTTCGTGAAAAGTTCAAAATGAAATCATCTTCTAATGAAACCGTTATAAACCAATTATGTTTTTGTAATATAGGTATAATTTTTGAATCAACGCTATCAACAAAAGAAAGACGTTTATTCACAAAATCAAAAAGCTGTACATTTGTTTTTACCCAATTATCGAAAACTAGTTCTTTAGAAATTAAATTTGATAGTTTTATATGTGCATCTTCAATTGCCTTGAACATTGAAGGAGAATAAACTTCTGAAAACCTCTTTTGTGCATCTTCAATTGCCTTGAACATTGAAGGAGAATGAACTTCTGAAAACCTCTTTTGTGTATCTTCAATTGCCTTGAACATTGAAGGAGAATAAACTTCTGAAAGGCTCTTTTGTGCATCTTCAATTGCCTTGAACATTGAAGGAGAATAAACTTCTGAAAGGCTCTTTTGTGCATCTTCAATTACCTTAAACGTTGAAGGGAAAATGACTTCTGAAAACCTCTTATGGGCATCTTTAATTGTTTTAGTTGCCAGAGCATTCTGATATTCAGGAGAGTAAATGTTGGTTTTCTCTTTTTTACTATCTAAAGTATTAGTTTCTTCAGATTTTGTATCAATATTCCCTTTTTTATTATCTGAAGTATTAGTTTCTTCATTTAAGTCGTCAGACATACCTAATAAAGTTTGAATTTAATCTATTTAAGTTATTCTTTATTTAGAGAAAGATAAATATCTAATATTAAATTCATTAATATTCATTTACAAGTTTCTTTACTTCTTTCGTGTCCAAGTTCATCTTACTATCTCTCTTAACTCTATCTTTCATTCTCTTCAATGTACTTCTATGTTTGATTCCGAATTCCCTAGCCTCTTCAGGAGTTAAAGCCAAAATCTTCTGTTTAATCTCTTCCTCATTCACGAAAACTTGAGCCCCAACAATATCTAAAGGCTGATCTTCAATGCTGTTGGCTTCTTTCCCAATGTAAACTAAACCATCAGCTTGAATATTTCTCCTTTTTAAAACCCCTCTCTCTCCATCAAACTTGTTTTCAAGATGCTCAACATACTGCAAAATTGTTCTGCTTAATGGTTTGAAATATTGAGATCCTTCCTTAACTTCTCCTGTTTCATAATCAATAAATGGCTCATAAACTATCTTCTGATAATCTTTTGTAAATGGAGCCAGAGGCTTAACAGCCTTATCATTTTCTTCAATTGCCTGAAATCCTACAAGAAAGAAGTTAAAAGGTTTAATCTGTTCTTTCCAGTTTTTCCCTTCATTTAGCTTTTTAAACCTGTTCAAAACATTAGAAGTACTAACAGTAAGCCTGGAAATTGCATAAAGGTTAGAGTACTTATCTTGAATATCCTTTCCAGTAATCTGCCCATAGT
>JAAYLC010000063.1 GCA_012522045.1 Bacteroidota bacterium | reverse complement strand
ATTATCCTAAAGTTAAAATACAAATTTGCTACAGTTGCTTAATTCAAGGGCTTATATTTAAAATATTTGCCTATTTTTAAATCCTAATTAAACCCATAAAGGGTTTTTAGACGAACTGACGTTGTAACACATTATGAAAAAACTCATTTTCGGAATTTTACTTTTGATTTCAAGCCTATGTTATTGTCAAAATAATGTGGAAACTGACTCTGTAAACGTTAGAATTTTTAATGATGGAAAATACTACATCAAAGAAGCGAAATTAAAAATTGGCGGAAATGAATATATAATAAAAGATGTATGGAAAAATAAATATTCTGACTTTATAAAAGTACCCTACATCTGGAGAAACAATGGAATTGAAGTTACAGTAATTGTCAAGCGAATGTTTAAATATGACGAGTGGTTTACTGCAATTATTTTACCAATTGACCACGTTGGAGAGAAAAAAATTGAAAGCGGAAATTATACGCTGGAATTAAATACTCGACTGAAAAAAAAGATGCTGAAAATCGAACAAAATCTAATTGAAACCGAACAAAAATAACGTGTTACAACAATGTATAACCGCAATTACGGCGGATTCGACTACGTCCGAATCCACTCGGAATTGCTAACGTCAGTGTTTAATCTGAAAATTAACGCATATTAACCCGTAACTGACGGTTATACGAGACCGTTGGCGGTAATGGTAGGGCGACCGTGCAGACATCAAACTTTCGGCTGACAAAAAACGGATTTACGAACACTGCGGACAAATTCCTATAAGGACACAATTCACACTTTCGACATTGTAACCATTGGGAACGGAAAAATGAACAGCTTCGGGTAAACATTCTATGGTTTGACAACTCGTACAGCGAAAATGAAAATGATTATCCGCTAATTTTTTTTCATCACATTTCATACATACCGCAAAATATTGTTTTCCGTCGTCGGCTACAATCTTATGCACTAATCCATCTTCACAAAAGCGGTTTAACACTCTGTAAATAGTGGCTCTGTCAATTTCTATATCTATTTTTTGTTCGATTGCATCACGACTCATTGCTTTTCCTGCACTTATCAATAAGTCCAAAACGGCTTCTTTTGACGGTGTATTTCTGCGTTTCATCTCTACTGTTTTTCTTTCGCAAAGTTAATGCAAATAATTCGCATTAAATTATTGCGATAGTGTCGCAATAAACAAATATTGTTTATCTTTGCCAAAAGTTTTTGAATAAAATGACAAAAGAAGAAACCTTCAAAATTGACGGAGTAGAAGTTTTTACTACAAATATCCAAAGTAAGATTCAGGCAGAACGAATTTTAAAAATGCTTGAAAGTCACTTTCCGAAATTGAAAATCAATTTTGACTTAAACGAAACTGTAATGCCCTACCCTTGTGGACATACAATTTTACGAGTTGAAGGCAATACAATAAATTCTGAAAAAATAATAGCAATCATAAAGAAATCGGGATTTATGTGTGATATTTTGGAAGATAAAGTTTGCAGTTAAATAACAAAAACTATGGCAGAATTTTGGGAAGAAGCATTTAAGGATAAACAGGAAATGTGGGGCTTTGAGCCTGCAAAATCTGCTGTATTGGCAAAAAATTTCTTTGTAGAAGAAGGCATAAATAACATACTCATTGCAGGTATCGGTTACGGACGAAATGCGCAAATTTTCAGAGAAAACGGTATTGAAGTAACAGGAATTGAAATTTCAAAAACTGCAATAGCGTTGGCAAGGAAACATTACGGAATGGATATGACCATTCATCACGGTTCTGTAACGGATATGCCTTTTGACAACAACCAATATGACGGTATTTTTTGCTATGGTTTAATCTATTTATTGGACAGCAACGAAAGAGCAAAACTTATTTCTGATTGCTATAATCAACTGTCTGAAAACGGCTGTATGGTTTTTACAGCCATTACCAAAGAAGCCCAAACTTACGGACAAGGTAAACAAATAGGCAAAGACCGTTTTGAAATGTTTGGTGGTGTGCAACTATTCTTTTACGACAAAGTAACCATACAGGAAGAGTTTGGAAAGGCAGGACTCTTTGAGATTACAGTAGTAACCGAAAACTATCCTTTCTATTTAATAAAATGCCGAAAAGCAAACACAAAAAAATATGAGCAATAAATTCACAAGACGAGAAATAATAAAACAAGGCGGATTGGCTTTGACCGCATTGGCGTTGCCTTTTCCTCTAACATCATTTACAAAATTCAATCTTATGACAGACAATAAAAATTTTGACGTAATAATAATAGGCGGAAGTTACGCAGGACTTTCATCGGCAATGGCTTTAGGACGGGCTTTGCGAAATGTTTTAATCATTGACAGCGGTTTGCCTTGCAACCGACAAACACCACATTCACACAATTTCATAACGCAAGACGGAACAAAACCGAGTGAAATTGCCGAAAAAGCAAAAGAACAAGTTTTGAAATACGACACCGTAAAATTTTTGAACGACCTCGCTGTTAGCGGAAAGAAAACAAAAAATGGTTTTACAATTACCACTAAAACAGGGAAAACTTTTGAAGCAAAAAAACTTGTTTTTGCAACAGGCGTAAAAGACATAATGCCCGACATTAAAGGATTTTCGGAATGTTGGGGCATATCGGTTATTCATTGTCCGTATTGCCACGGTTACGAAGTAAAACACGAAAAAACGGGAATTTTAGCCAATGGCAATTTTGCATTTCATTATGCTCAACTCATTCGTAATTGGACAAAAGATTTAACCATTTTCACAAACGGAAAATCTACTTTGACACAAGAGCAAGCCGACAAAATTTTTAAACACAACATTCCGATAATTGAAAAAGAAATTGCAGAAATAAAACACGAAAACGGCTATCTGAAACAAATCATTTTCAAAGACAATTCAACCTTTGACCTAAAAGCAATTTACTCACGACCCGACTTTGAACAACATTGCAAAATTCCCGAAACATTGGGTTGCGAACTGACAGAACAAGGATTGCTAAAAGTAGATATGTTTCAAAAAACAACCGTAGCAAATGTTTTTGCTTGTGGCGACAATGCAAGTCCGTTGCGTTCCGTAGCCAATGCAGTAGCGACAGGAAACCTTGTAGGTGGAATGACAAACAACATAATGACCGAAGAAGAATTTTAACGGACAAAAAACCACTAACCGCCAACAACGGTAACCGTTGCACAACCCTTGATTTTTTGCCACCAATCCTCAAAAATTAAAAAAATCGGCATTCATAGAAGCGATTTAAGCGATGCTTATTTTTCAGTTCCGATACAAAATCCAGAAATTCGGAT
>JAAYLC010000001.1 GCA_012522045.1 Bacteroidota bacterium | reverse complement strand
TTTTGCTCACACAAAAACTGGTAAAGCTTAACAATTTTCACCGCAAAAGCAAAACTTTTATTTTTAACTACGTTTTCTCTCATCCAATTAACCCCATTAACCATTTATCATTAATAATTAACCATTATCAGTGCTCTCACAAAGAAGCCCCAAGGTGTTTACTGTGCCCAAGGCGCTCGCTACTCGTTCGGGTGGATTTACAATAACAACCAAACCCGTAAAAATACTCTTACTTGAATGTGCCATTTCATTTCTCAATTTGTCATTTCCAATATTGGTACAATGTCCAAAAAACTCAAGGCCAATTGCTTATTGCTAAATCTCCTGATACCCTTTTCGTTTTATAAAATCAAAAAATCTTCGAGGATAAACTATCATGCTTAACTTTCGACTAAAATCTCGTTTTGAATTATAGACTAAAGATTTTCTATCAAAAATGCTTACATAAATACTATCATTTGGTTTTATATCAGAGACACCTTTAACATAAAATTCTGCTTGTCCATTTTTAATAATACAATAATAATTAGCTTGTTTATCCCTAGGATCATAATATTCTATGTTACTTTTTATGATATCTATTCGTATAATTCCCATACCGTGATAATTCCCAATATTATCAACCACTTCATATACTTTTCCTATTACCTTCAACTTTTCAATCCCTTTAAAGTTTTCTATACCAACCACTTCTAAGTTATCATCAGGTCTATAAAATATATCATCTCTGAACATATAAAGATTATAAATAACTAAAGAGATTACTATCATAATAACTAACCTGGTAATAATATTTTTATTAGAATTTGCCATTTCTCAATATATTTATTTTCTGATATATTGATACACTGCCTGAGAAACCATAGGAATACCCCCCGAGCTATTAATGAATCGGTCTAAACTACTCCTGTTTTGGGTAGGTATCTGATTACTTAACATTGTTAAGTTAGACTCTCCTCGTGTACAAGCGCCAATTGTGAGTCCACCACCCGTTCCCAAATTAAAACCGACACCTACACCCGTCCAGCTCTTGTCTTGGGATTGGAAACCATAAACTGAAAACCCACCTCCAGCTACTGCTTTAGCATCGAACTTTAAACCATAAGTAGAAGCTCTACCCTCAAAATAAGAGGGTTTTATATTTTCTCTATCCCTACTATAAGCAACAAAGAAGTTAGCTTCGACATTAGCACTAGCGCTTTTCTGCATTCCGCCAGAACCGGTTATTTCACCCCCTGCATAAACATAATTATAATCACTATATTCACTATTAGATGGAAAGTTTACTACAGTAATATTTCCGGATATTTCTCCTCCATATACTGCACTTGCCTCAGCAGAAGCACCTATAGAGTAGCCCACAGCAACATTATTGGTATTAACATCACCCAAACCTAAATCCATTGTACGGGATTCATCAATGTCAAAAGGAATATTCACATATCTGTGGTTATCATCGGCTGTCGGAATAGTAATCTCATTACCATTTCTTCCTCGAATAATAATATCATCATAATCCTCCGCCGTCATCCCTGTAGGATCCACATACCGCACAGGGTTCTGCAACGTATAAGCATACGGACTGAACGAGGGATATAAATCATACATTTGGTCCACCGAGAACATCAAATTATATTTTGGCGAGTAATACCGCGCCCCATAATAATAATTCCCGGTCTCGGCATCAAATTCCTTGGCATTAAATTTAAACGGAGAGTTATAACTGTTCAAATGCTCTTCAACAAGCAACTCACCAAACGGCAAATATTCCATATGTTGGTTTATCTCGCCACCAAGATTGGTAATATAGGAAGAACTTCCAAGATGGTCGGGGTGGTACCAGAATGGGACGTACGCATCTGGAATGGGAGAGACGTCGCAAATCAACTGCATTGTGGTTTCGTAATAAAAAGGCTGCGACAACGTAATACCCTTGTCAAAAGAAGCGTAGGTCGTTTCCAAAATCTCACTCGCAAAATTCACTTTTTCGTTCATTCTCGTTATAATGTCAGGTTCGGGAAAACCGGATTGCTCGCACAGCAAACCGAGATCGTTTACAGTCAAATCGAGTTCTAAATCCATCATATTATAATTGTTTTAAACAAATTTGCACTCAGTCTATTTAATCAAATAAGTTTTCGCCTTATTTTTAGAATTATGCAATAATTGACCATTACATTTAACGAAATCATATTTCAAACTATCTGGAATTATTGAATCAATTGAAGTAAATAAAAAATCTTTTCCAAAACCAAAATCATCATAAACAATTATTGGCAAATCTTTATAATAAAAAATACCCATTGGTTTTTTTTCATTTTCATGTTGATTTTCAATATAATACATTTCCTGAATTATTTTCAAAGATTTTTCCCCTAAAGAATTTTTCAGAAATTCAACCTTATAATAAGGATGGACACAGTTTATTAATGTTCTTTCTCCAAAATTATCTATTTGATACAGAAGGTTTACAGGATGATTCACTAAATAATCATTTAGACTATTTTTGAAAAATTGTTCATTTGTATTTGTACAGCCAAACAAAAACACCCAAATCAATATCGCTTTTTTCAAAATCTTACTCTTTTAACATTGTTACTAGGTCTTCCGTATTTGTCAATATTCCATGTGCTTTTGTCGCTTGGAAAATAAATTTGGTAAGATTTATAACCATTATTTAAGTATTGTGACCCAACTCCTCTATCTCCCTTTAAAGATTCCAATTGATTCTTATATCCTATATCTCCAGAATGTGAATGAATAGAATATAATCCTTGTCCTTTTGACCTTGGAAGCGAGGGGGCATAAGAATAGCCCATTTGTCCCTCAAGATCCCCAAGACCTAATGTACCTATTTGATAATTAAACTCACCTTTCTTATCATTAAAACCGATAAGCCCCCATTCTACTTTAGAATTTTTTGAAGCATAATCAAATATCCGATTTACTTCGTTTTTTTCATCGCTTGTGGCATAAGCAATATATTTATTTGCTGTAAAAGTAGGTCCTCCAATTTCCGATGTACCATATTTAATAGTTTCTCCATTATGGCTCAAATCACTCAAAATACTCGTTCCATCCTCTCTTACTCTTGATTCCGCATAATCTCCATTTCTATCTACACCAAATTCAGAATTCATTTTATATAATCGATCTACCTCATTTCCATCACTGTCATAATACTTCCTGTCATCAATATGCCTAATATTGCCTTTATCATCAATTCCATATGTATCCTCAAACATTCCCGTTGGATCGGTATATTGAATTGGATTATTAAAACCGTATCTGTATGGAGTCCAGCTTGGTGCAAATTCAGCCAACGGATCTACACTCAACCACAAACTCCACTTAGGATCATAATACCGCGCCCCATAATAATAATTCCCGGTCTCAGCATCCAGCTCCTTGGCATTAAATTTAAACGGACTGTTATAACTGTTTAAATGCTCCTCAACAAGCGTTTCGCCAAACGGTAAATACTCCATATGTTGGTTTATTTCGCCATCAAGATTGGTAATGT
>JAAYLC010000178.1 GCA_012522045.1 Bacteroidota bacterium | reverse complement strand
GTTATGTTCATTTCTTGGGCAGTGACTGCAAAACGTTGTCAACCCACTGATTGAACTTCCCACTCTTTTCAAAGGAGTAAATATCAAATTCCTCAGGGTACATTGTTTTGAATTTTTCGTTGAATTCTTCCGATGTAAATTCTTCATGAAGAGAATCTCGGACTCTGCCAAGTTTCTTGTTAATATCTTTAACCAAGTGCCCTTTTTTCTTCTTGGGGAGCTTCACATCTTCACCAAATGCTTGAAGCTTCAAAAAGGCAGCGTGCTGAACAGAATAAACTTTATCGTTTATCATCAAACGCCAGAGGATGTCTTTTGATTGCTGGCATTTATGTTTCCCCAAAGCCTCTACGGCAGATTTTCTATTCTTGTAGCTTGTCTTGTCGCCAGCCAATTTCTTTAGTTCTTCTATATTGGTCGGCGCTTCCATGGCAAAGTTACTCATTCATTCCTCCATTTGTGCTACAGGGCACGTTGAGAACATAACGCCCGCATTTGCGGCTGGTTTGGAGCGCAGCGGAATTGCCGTCCGGTGCAGCGCCTTGTTAGGCATTTGCCTGCTCTGACTTTATTGCGTCTTCGATTATCTTGTTTATCGCTTGTTGTTTTTCTTCTATTTGTCTGTCTATTTCTTTTTGCTCGTCTAATTGGCATTTAATGGCTTCAACTATTTCTGCTTGTTGTTCTTTGCTTGGAATAGGAACTCTAAAGTTTAAAAGTTCGGCTGAAGAGACTTTAACCATAGTTTGATTTTTGCCCTTTGCTACGTATTTAAAATACAATCTGCCAATGAAAGAATTGAAAAGAAACGCTAAATACTCTTTATTAACATTTGTTTCATCAAACTCTATTTTAATATAAAGGTCTGGATAAATTATATCGTCTTCAATTTCTTCTCCGACAATTGAAGCAAGTGCTACTAAGTCAATTGTATTGCCTCTACTTACAAAGAAGTCTCCTATTTTAATGAAAAAATCTTCAATATTATTGCGAGATTGCTCTGTTGATTTTGATGGATCTATTTTTAATATGGTATTTGAGCTAAAGTGTTCTTGCCCTAATACTGGAGTTCCCTCACCACCTTCGACTGATAAAGGACTCCAACCATTTTTAGTTGATTTAATATATCTTCCAAGGGTTTCTACACAATCAACATTTGAATAGATGAAATTCTGAATATATTGCATTTTATTCCAACGAAGACTACCTCTTAAGCCTGAGTTGTAGTTTTTTACATTACTTAATGGAATTGTTAAAATTCGAGTTTTGTCAATCTCTTGCACTTGGGATAAGTTAATTTTATAAAAAGCTGAAAAAACCTGATTAAGAATGTCTAAAGTGGTTTTTTGAGTTAATTTCAAACCTGATATTTCAGTTCTAATTGGTTGAATCTTTTTGATTAATTCATCTTCATTTTTGGTTAATGCATCTACAAATTTTTTAGGAAAACGGATTGCTTTTATATCATCCTCTTTCAGTGTAGGATAACCTTTACCTTGGCGAGAAACTGCATTTAGCAAGGTTATAAATTTGCTTCTTATGGCAATGTGTAGTAATTCAGAATTAATTTTGGGTCTTATGTGGATGAATGCCTTTGTGAAATATTGATCATCAGAATTAACTAAAACATTTTTATTAAGATAAGGACGTATTTTTGAAATAAGAATGTCATTCTTTTTAGGATTTATGATATCTCCTTTTTCAATTTTCTTAAATAGGCTTTCATTTTCTTCTTGTCTATCTTCAAAAGATAGCTCAACTGGTTCAACTTCACCTAATTTATTTACATTACCTATCTCGGCATATTTGAAGTTGTCAAGCTCTTCAATATTAACTTTTTCATAAGCGGTGTTTGTCAAGGTAGTTGTCACTGTTTTTGCTCTTAAGCTGCTTGTTGTATGGCAGTCTCTTTCTC
>JAAYLC010000116.1 GCA_012522045.1 Bacteroidota bacterium | reverse complement strand
TATGGACAATACATTTGAAAATATCCGCCATTTCAAACTGACTGGCAAAACCTCGTTTATTTTTCGGAATAAAGCATAAAATGCAATTTTCTATTAGCTCTTTTTGTAAATTTGTGTACTTGCAGTTCATAGAGTCGTAATTTATTGGTTATCAACTCTAAATTACTAATTTTGAACTGCTTGTTTTTTACAAAAAAAGTTTAAATCACTTCGGTATTAAAACTTCATATTTGGCAGAACTCGTATCTTTGTAAGTTATGAAACACACGAATTTTCCCCTAATTGCGCCATCTGTGCTGGCTGCAGATTTTGCCAATCTTCAAGACGAGATTGAAATGGTAAACCTGAGTGATGCCGATTGGTTTCACTTGGATGTGATGGATGGTGTCTTTGTCCCGAATATCTCTTTTGGAATGCCGGTAATTAAAAGCATCAGCCAACATGCCAAAAAACCATTAGATGTGCATTTGATGATTGTCGATCCGGATCGATACATTCAAACGTTCGCCGATTTAGGAACAGCAAATTTAACAGTACATTACGAAGCTTGTACCCATCTTCACCGAAGTATTCAAGCAATAAAAAATGCAAATATGACGGCCGGAGTAGCTATATATCCGCATACTGCAGCAAATTTGTTGGAACCCATTATCGAAGATGCAGACTTGATTTGTGTAATGACTGTAAATCCTGGTTTCGGAGGACAGAAATTTATTGAAAATTCATATCGAAAAATTGAACAACTCCGCGAAATGATTGTCAAAAGTGGTTCGTCTGCAAAAATTCAGATTGACGGCGGAGTGACCAATCAAAATGTAAAACAATTACTCGCTGCCGGTGCAGATATTCTGGTTGCAGGTAATTTTGTCTTTTCTGCAGCAAACCCAAAAGAGGTGATAGCCAAATTGAAAAGAGGAAAATAGTTTTATGAAAACTTTAGAAAATGACTTGCTTGACGTTTTGATTGTAGGAGCAGGCCCCATCGGGATCGCATGTGCATTGGAATGCAAACAAAATTCGTTATCATACATTGTAGTCGAAAAAGGAACTTTGACAAATTCACTGTTTAATTATCCTTTGAATATGACCTTTTTCTCCACATCGGAAAAATTGGAAATAGGAGGAATCCCTTTTATCAGTAATAATCCCAAACCCAATAGAAACGAAGCGCTGGAGTATTATCGTAGAGTTGCTTCATCAAACAATTTAAACATTCGCCTTTATGAAAAAGTCACTACTATTCATAAAGAAGACACCATTTTCAGAATTCAAACCGAAAAAGAAACTTACAAAGCAAAAAATGTAATTATCAGCACCGGATTTTATGATCTTCCTCAACTGATAAATGTGCCCGGAGAATCGCTGGATAAAGTTTCCCATTACTATAAAGAACCACATCCATATACCATGCAAAAAGTGATCGTCGTCGGAGCGAGTAATTCTTCTGTGGATGCAGCTTTGGAAATTTGGAGAAAAGGAGGAGAAGTCACAATGGTAATTCGCGGGAAAGAAATTGGAGAACGTGTAAAATATTGGGTAAGACCGGATATAGAAAACAGAATAAAAGAAGGGAGCATCACCGCTTATTTTGAATCAAATATTGTAGAAATCAAAGAAGGCGAAGTGATAATAGATACCCCAAAAGGACCAGTGATTCTTGAAAATGATTTTGTCTTGGCTTTGACCGGTTATCGACCGGATTTTGAATTTTTAAAAAATATCGGAGTTACACTATCTGATGATGATTTAAAGTTACCGCAATACAATCCGGAAACGATGGAAACAAATGTCAAAGGTCTTTTTCTTGCCGGAGTAATTTGTGGAGGCATGGAAACGCATAAGTGGTTTATCGAAAATTCCAGAGTTCATGCGCCTCTAATTATTTCTGAAATCAAGAGTAGAAGTAAAAGTTTAATAAATAAGCGCTAAATAACTGGTGAACTGCATTTTAAATATGTAATTAAAAAGGTTGTTTTAGTTGAAAGATTCATATAGTTTTAAGGTGAATAACAAGGAAACCCTCATTTTGGTAGTTGATGACGATTCCGATATTCGAGAAATTATTCGATACAATTTATCCTTGGAAGGCTATCGTGTTGTAGAAGCTAAAAATGGTCATGAAGCGGTTAAGCAAGCGCTAAAATTTTTGCCGCAATTAATTCTTTTGGATGTTATGATGCCAAAAATGAATGGTATTGAAGCTTGTAAAAAAATCCGTTCATATGAAAATTTAAACGATACCATCATTGCGTTTTTATCTGCTCGAACAGAAGATTTGTCTCAAGTAGAAGGATTTGATGCCGGAGCAGATGATTACATCACAAAACCCATAGCTCCAAAAGTTTTAAAAAGCCGCATTAAAGCTTTGTTGCGTCGTTCCAAAAAAACCGATGTCGATTATAAAATTCATTTAGAAGGACTCACCATCGACAGAAACGAGTTTAAAGTGACTTTAAATAATGAAGAAATAGAACTTCCGCGAAAGGAGTTTGAACTTCTTTTTTTATTGGCATCCCAACCCGAAAAAGTATTTAACCGCGAGGAAATATTAAACGCGATTTGGGGAAGTGAAGTTGTAGTTGGTGATCGTACAATCGACGTGCATATCAGAAAGTTGCGTGAAAAATTGGGAGAAGATAAATTTCGTACGGTAAAAGGGATAGGTTATCAATTTGTCAACGGAGCTAATGAAAAATAATAAGACATTCAATCTGGTTTTATTGCTGCTCTTGTTCGTGCTTTTTATCGGATTGATGCTGTTGTTTTACCTTACTTCCCTCGGAACAGACAGATTGGTGCTGCTCGGAGGAATTGTTATCGTGCTCATCATCTTTATTTTGTATTATTTTTTCCTGAATTATTGGATGGAGCGCTATGTAAGACGAAAAGTTTCGTTGATTTTACAGGAAATAGAAGGAGAACAAGGCAAATCTACTTCAAAAACAGTGGTGACCGATATCGAATCGCTAACTCGTGAAGTGGAGCGTTTCGCAAGGGACAAACAATCTGAAATAGATGCTTTAAACATCCTTGAAAATTATCGGAAAGAGTTTATGGGCAATGTAGCTCATGAATTACGGACACCGCTTTTTACAGTTCAGGGGTATATCTTGACCCTTATGGAAGGTGCAAAAAACGATCCCGAAATTCTTACAAAATACTTGGAAGGAGCTGCAAAAGGTGTGGAAAGACTCACGCGAATTGTAAATGATTTGGATTTGATAAGTCGGTTGGAATCCGGGCAGCAAATTCTCGACAAATCGGTGTTTAATCTTCGAAAAATGATTGAAAATGTCATTGATTTACTCGAAATGAAAGCTTCTAAAAAAAATATCAGTTTGAATATTGAAACTTTCGGAAAAAAGAATTTTTGGGTGTATGCCGATGCGGAAAAAACAGAACAAGTGTTGATTAATTTAATTGATAATTCAATTAAATACGGGAAGAAGAAAGGAACGACTGAAATTACAATTGAAGATTTTTCAAAAGAAAAGTATTTGGTTCGCATCACAGACAACGGGGTAGGAATCGCCAAAGAAAATTTAAATCGTGTTTTTGAGCGTTTTTACCGTGTCGATAAAACCGGTTCACGAAAAGAAGGAGGAAGCGGTTTGGGATTGTCCATTGTAAAATATGTTTTGGAAGCCCATAACGAGAAAATTTTCATAGACAGTCAGTTGGGAATCGGATCCGAATTTTCTTTTACGATTCAAAAGAAAACGGACTGATAAAAAAATCAATTGAAAATCTGAAACAAGTTTTCAAAATCCACTGCTTCAATCGGGGCACTCAATCCTTTGTAAACGGTTAAATTTTTCAATTTTTCAGCTTTGAATTCGTGTTGTTGACAGGAGTAAACCAATCCGAGGTGTTTGAGTCTTTTCGATAAATACAGTTGCTCATATTGTCCTGGAGTTGGAATAAAAAAAGCTTTCTTTTCCAATCGCGCCAAATCCATAATGGTGCTGTACCCTGAACGGGAAATTACATATTCACATTGGTTTAAATTTTGTTCCAGTTCTTCACTCGACATATAATTTACAATTTCAATATTCCCGATTTTTCTTCTTGTTTGTTCAGCTTCAATTTTTCCTTGTACTAACACTATTTTTTTAGCACTGTCTTGTAATTCTTTAATCATTACTTTTTCCAACATACTTCGTTGCGGTTCCGGACCTGATAAAATAACCAAGTAGTCGATGGTTTTGGGAAGGTCTCTTTTGTGAAATCGCGACAACGGTCCTATGTATTTTGCATTTTCCGGAAGCTTTTTGGGATGTCCGAGCTTGCCACTTAATCCGGCAACGGGATTGATGGAATCGGGAATCCAAATAGCGTCAAATTTCTCCATGAGTTTGCGGTGATACCACGAAGAAATAAAAGTAGTTTTTCCTGTATATAATTGCAATTGATGGGTCACATAAACAGAAGGAAATTTATCGCTGTAAAGCCCGAGTCGTCCGTCACTAATTATTCCGTGAATGTTTTTTTCTTCAAGAAACTCCTTTAGTTTTTTATGTTCTTGTCTAACAGACTTTAAAATTGTAGAAAGTTGAGAAATTAATTTCAGTTTAAAAAAATATCCTTTTTTGGGATAGCGAATATGGTATCCGGGCAGTTCGATAGCTTCCAGGTTTGGAAATTCTTTTTGAAGTAAGTGCAGCGCAGCATCGTCTGATGCCAAGATAACATTGAAATTAAAATTTAATAATTGTCTAATAATCGGAATACAGCGGGTGGCATGACCTAACCCCCAAAAAACGGGGGCTACCAAAATATTTTTTTGAGCGGACATAGTGTATTTGTATATAAATAGCTACAGAATATTAGAGTTAATTTGTTAATTTCGCCTTTTTATAAAAGTAGGTGAAGGTACGGTATTTTCACCAAAAAATGGGATAAAAGCTGACAAAACTGTGGGGAGTAAAAACAAACTTAAACGCTTTCGCGAAAATGAAAAATTTCAAAATGTAATTCAACCTTTAAGAGAAGAAGTTGTTTCCGGAGCGTTTAAATTGAAAGGAAAATGGAATCGGGATTTTTTTAAAAACAAAAATCCGTTAATTTTGGAATTGGGATGCGGAAAAGGAGAGTATACCATAGCATTGGCTAAAAGAAATCCGGATAAAAATTTTATCGGAATTGATATAAAAGGCGCTCGATTTTGGCGCGGAGCAAAAACAGCAATTGAAGAAAACCTTTCGAATGTTGCTTTTTTAAGAACTCAAATTGAACTGGTTGATTTGGTGTTTGAAGAAAACGAAGTCGCTGAAATCTGGATAACTTTTCCCGATCCTCAGATAAAGTATAAACGTACAAAACATCGGCTTACACAACCTGATTTTTTGGAAAAATATAAAAAAATAATAAAGCCGGAAGGCGTGGTTCATTTAAAAACCGACAGTGAATTTTTACATGGATATACCTTGGGTGTTGTCAGTACGAGGGGCGAAATAATTGAATATTCCAATCACGATATTTACAACAATCACGGAGCTCCGGAAGAAGTACTTTCAATTCAAACATTTTATGAGAAAAAATATCTTGAGCAGAATAAAAAAATAACGTATCTCTGTTTTAAATTCTGTTCATAGATAGTCAAAACTGATTTATGACTATTGTATTTAACCTTCTTATCGGATTTTTTGCATCCCTAATCGGGACGTTGCCGCCGGGACTGCTCAATCTTTACGCGGTAAAAGTAAATTTAAAAGAAGGAGTAAAAAAGGCAATTATCTTTTCGCTCGGCGTATGCGTAGCCGTTGCTGTGTATACACTTTTAGGCTTGTTGATGTCGCAATACATTCAGAAACATCCGGATGTGGTGAGTTTCTTACAAAAAATAGCCGTTGGAATTTTTGTTGTGCTATCTGTTTATTTTTTTGCTTTTGCGAAAGACACCCGAAAAACCATTGCAGACACTCCCGAACGTTCTAAAACCGGACGATGGTTTACGGGCGTGTTGATGGGATTTCTCAATTTACTCATTTTTCCATATTGGGTTTATATCAGCTTGACATTTACTGAAATCGGGTGGTTGGTCAATAAAGAGTGGTACTTTTGGTTTGCAGTAATTGGAGCAGTTATCGGAACGTTTTCAGTATTGATGGGATATATATTTCTTTCGAAACCTAAAACAGAAGACACCTATCCTATAAAAGTTAACTTTAATCTGATAATCGGAGGTATTACAGCAATCATTGCTGTGATTACGTTTGGAAAAATTTTTAAGTGGTGGTAACTGAGGAATTTAATTTTTTCGATAAAGTTTATGAAATCACCAGACAAATTCCTTTTGGCAGCGTCACTACTTATGGAGCCATAGCACGATGTATCGGAGCACCACGAAGTGCGCGCATGGTGGGTTGGGCATTAAACAACAGGAACAAACAAAACGTTCCGGCGCATCGTGTGGTTAACAGAAATGGAATGTTGACCGGAAAACATCACTTTCAGGGGACAAACTTAATGCAACAATTACTAGAAAACGAAGGTATTACTGTTAAGGATAATAAAGTAGTAGACTTCGAATCAAAATTTTGGAATCCCTGTCCGAAAATAAAATAATTTCAAATAATAAAGACATTTATGTCGGAAATGGGTATAATTTTTTACTTTCCCAATCTTAAAGATTATATTTGCATTTTAGAATGAATCTAAATATAAATCCAGCATAATGAGTATTTCAAAGAAAGATATATTAACGGCTTTAGAGACTATATCTGTACCCGGAGAAGGCAAGAATATGGTTGAAGGCGGAAATGTGCAAAATGTGATGACTTTTGCAGACGAAGTGGTTGTAGATTTAAAATTATCCACGCCTGCAATGCACATTAAAAAGCGTGCTGAAGCCGATGTTAAAAAAGTGATTAAAGAAAAAGTCAATCCGGATTTAAAAATTCAGGTGAATATTCGAGTGGAAGCTCCACAACGTCCTCAAAATCCGAATTTAATTAAGGGAAAACCCATTCCGGGAGTTAATAACATTATTGCAATTGCTTCCGGAAAAGGAGGGGTAGGGAAAAGTACCGTAACAGCTAATATCGGTATAACCCTTTCAAAAATGGGATTTAAAGTAGGCATTTTGGATGCGGATATTTACGGTCCTTCCATTCCGATGATGTTTGACGTTGCAAATGAAAAACCTTTATCGGTGAATGTGGGCGGACAAAGTAAAATGAAGCCTGTTGAAAATTACGGTATAAAAGTTTTGAGTATCGGATTTTTCACGCAACCTGATCAAGCTGTCATTTGGAGAGGTCCTATGGCTGCCAAAGCTTTAAATCAAATGATATTTGATGCTGCTTGGGGTGATTTGGATTTTCTTTTGTTGGATCTTCCTCCCGGAACCGGTGACATTCATTTGAGTATTATGCAGGCATTGCCCATTACGGGTGCAGTTATCGTAAGTACGCCACAACCGGTTGCCCTTGCTGATGCACGTAAAGGTGTAGCCATGTTCAGACAAGAAAACATTGATGTTCCTGTATTGGGAATCATCGAAAATATGGCGTATTTTACCCCTGAAGAGTTGCCTGAGAATAAATATTATATCTTTGGAAGAGAAGGAGCCAAAAATTTATCCGATACCCTTGAAATTCCGTTTTTAGGTGAAATTCCAATTGTTCAAGGAATTCGAGAAGCCGGAGATGTGGGACGCCCTGCAGCTTTACAAACTGCAACTATAGTTGAAGATAAATTTATTAACGTGACGCGAAATGTAGTTCAAGAAACTGTGAGAAGAAATGAAAATTTACCGCCAACAGAAGCAATTAAAATTACAACGATGGCGGGTTGTAGTGCCGTAAAATAAATTATGACTAAAGAAGAGTTAACAGCAAAAGTAGAAGGCGCATTGGCTGAAATTCGCCCTTTTCTCCAGAATGACGGAGGAGACATTACATTAATATCTATTGATGATGATAAAATCGTAAATGTACAGTTACTCGGAGCTTGTGTTGGTTGCTCTGTAAATCAAATGACTTTAAAACTGGGAGTGGAGATGACTATTAAAAAGCATGTCCCACAAATCGAGAAAGTAGTCAGTTTATAAATTCATTGATTTATATCATTTCATAACTGTACAAATGCTTGTTAATTTTGTCTTTGAATTAGAAGAATTAATTCATGATACAAACTGATATATTAATAATCGGCGCAGGTCCTACGGGACTTTTCGCCGTTTTTGAAGCAGGCTTGCTGAAGCTAAAGTGTCATCTTATTGATGCATTGCCACAACCCGGAGGACAATTAGCAGAATTATATCCCAAAAAACCGATTTATGACATTCCGGGATTTCCTGAAATTTTGGCCGGGGACTTGGTCGATAATTTGATGAAACAAATCGAACCGTTTCAACCGGGATTTACACTCGGAGAACGTGCCGAAACTATCGATAAATTAGAAGACGGGACGTTTATCGTGACTACAGATAAAGGAACCAAACACCACGCAAAAGTAATCGCCATTGCCGGCGGACTCGGAAGTTTTGAACCGCGAAAACCGCCTATCTCAAACCTTGCGTATTACGAAGATAAAGGTGTGGTTTATATGGTTAAAGACCCGGAAATTTATAGAGACAAAAAAGTTGTAATCTCCGGAGGTGGCGATTCTGCATTGGATTGGACAATTTATTTGGCCGATATTGCCAAAAGCGTAACGCTTGTTCACCGTCGAAATGAATTTAGAGGAGCTTTGGACAGCGTAGATAAAGTTCAAGAATTGAAAAATGCCGGAAAAGTAGAATTGATAACTCCCGCCGAAGTAGTTGCATTAGCAGGTGATGAAAAATTGGAAGCTGTCACCATTCAACGCGGTTCGGAAATCATTGAGCGCCATTGTGATTATTTTATTCCGTTGTTTGGGCTGGCCCCAAAATTGGGCCCTATTGCAGATTGGGGGTTGGAAATTGAAAAAAACGCGATAAAAGTGGACAACACTTTAGATTATCAAACCAATATTCCCGGAATTTATGCCATTGGCGATATCAATACCTATCCCGGAAAATTAAAATTGATTCTCTGCGGATTTCACGAAGCAACCTTAATGTGCCAAAGCGCATACCAACGGATATTTCCCAACAAACGCTATGTCTTAAAATATACAACCGTTGGAGGAGTACAAGGTTTTGATGGAAGTAAGAAAGAGGCTCCTAAAGCTGTTGTAAAAATGATTGAATAACCATCAAGTTTCGGAAAAATGGTTATCCCATCCCTTTTTCTGCTTTAAACGGTTTCTATTTTATTCAACTGGGTTTTTTAGGAAGCGATTTATATGGATTAACTTTGCATAAAAAAATGCAAGATGAATGATATAAAGATTACTATTATCGATCGTGAAGGAAAATCTCATACCGTGAATGCTCCGACAGATATGAATATGAATGTAATGGAACTTATTCGTTCTTATGAATTGGCACCGGAAGGCAGCATCGGAATTTGTGGAGGCATGGCGATGTGTGCTTCGTGTCAATGTTATGTAATTAGTGATCACGAACTTCCTGAAATGGATCAAGATGAGGATTTAATGCTTTCTGAAGCATTTTTTGTGAAAGACAATTCCCGATTGAGTTGTCAATTATTTATAACAGATGCTATGGACGGACTTGAGGTTGAACTGGCACCGGAAGCATAATAAAACTCCTAAGTATTCAACATAAAAAAGGGCTTTTAAAACACTGTTTAAAAGCCCTTTTTAGTATATTAATTCTTGTTTATTTAAAAGCATTTAATCCGGTAATGTCTAATCCGGTAATTAATAAGTGAATATCGTGAGTTCCTTCATAAGTAATTACACTTTCCAAATTCATGGAATGTCTCATGATGCTGTATTCTCCGGTAATTCCCATTCCTCCCAAGATTTGACGAGCTTCTCTTGCAATCTTAATTGCCATGTCGACATTGTTTCTTTTTGCCATAGAGATTTGTGCAGAAGTTGCTTTGTCTTCATTTCTTAAAACTCCAAGACGCCATGTTAAAACTTGTGCTTTGGTAATTTCGGTAATCATTTCTGCCAATTTCTTTTGCTGCAATTGAAAAGCACCGATGGGTTTGCCAAATTGGGTTCGCTCTTTTGCATAGCGAAGTGCTGTGTCATAACAATCCATAGCTGCTCCGATAGCTCCCCACGCTATTCCGTATCGTGCAGAATCCAGGCAGCTCAAGGGGGCACCAAGTCCGGAACGACCGGGAAGTAAATTTTCTTTGGGAACTTTTACATTGTCAAAAATTAATTCGCCGGTAGCTGAAGCACGAAGAGACCATTTGTTGTGAGTTTCAGGAGTAGAAAAACCTTCCATTCCTCTTTCTACAATCAGTCCGTGAATTCTTCCCTCTTCATTTTTTGCCCAAACCACTGCTACGTGTGCAAAAGGAGCATTGCTTATCCACATTTTTGCCCCGTTTAACAAATAATGATCTCCCATATCTTTAAAATTGGTAATCATCGATCCCGGGTCACTTCCGTGATCGGGTTCCGTCAATCCAAAACATCCCATCCATTCTCCGGATGCCAATTTCGGGAGGAATTTTTTTCGTTGTTCTTCGGTTCCGTAACGCCAAATGGGATACATAACAAGTGAAGACTGAACAGAAGCCGTGCTTCTTACGCCACTGTCGCCGCGTTCAATTTCTTGCATAATCAGACCGTAGGAAATTTGGTCCAATCCGGCACCGCCGTATTCTTCAGGTATATAAGGTCCGAAAGCTCCGATTTCCGACAACCCGTCTATGAGTTGTTTTGGAAATTCTGCGCGTTGTGCATAATCTTCAATGATTGGTGAAACATTTCGCTTGACCCACTCACGTGCGGCATCACGAACTAGTTTTTGTTCGTCAGTATACAATTCATCGATATTGTAATAATCGGGAGCTTCAAATAAATCTGGTTTCATTTTAGTTAAATTTTAGGCAGTGCAAAGGTACTAATTTACACCGAGCATAAACGATAAATTAATTTTTGTAGAAGAATAACATGGTTATAAATCTAATTCCGATAGCGAATAGCCACGAGTAATCGCTCTTTTAAAAGTGCTTCGTTCTTTATGCTGAACAGGATTGTAGTCTTTCCATAAAGATTGAACCGCACGATTCTCAACAAGCTCCGGATTGGTTTCAACTGTTTTGATGCCTTTTGCGATAAACATCGATAACATTTCTTCAAAAATAATAGCGGTAATGCCTTTTCCTTGATATTCAGGATCAATTCCGATAAGGTAAAATGCGGCGGTGTCATTTTTTCGTTGGGCATCCAAAATGTATTTCCAACCAAATGGGAAAAGTTTTCCGTTTGCCTTTTTAAGTGCTTTTGAAAAAGAGGGCATGACGATTGAGAACGCAATGAGTTTGTCATTTTTATCCTTGATACAGGTGATGTAATCCGGATTCAGAAAATTCATATACTTCTTTTTGTAATATTCTTTTTGTTCCGGTTGAAGGGGAACATACGTTTGTAAACTACTGTAGGTGCTGTTGAGCAGTTTAAACATAGCATCTGCCAAATCTAGGATGTGTTCTTTGTTTTGAATGGGAATGACTTTTAATGAGTAGCGTTCTTTGATTAAATTGGAAAATTTGGTGATTTTTTCAAAAATAGAAGACGGAACCTGCATTTTGAATTCAATCCAAGTGGCTTGTCTTTCAAACCGCATTTGTTTCATATGTTCAAAATAATACGGATAATGATACCAAGTTATCATCGTATTCATTTCCTTAAAACCTTTGGTGAGGATGCCGGCTTTTTCCATATTGTTAAAACCCATCGGTCCTTCGACATATTCCAATCCCAACGCTTTTCCTTTTTGAAATGCTTTTTCCAATAAAGCCCGGGTTACTTCGATATCGTCTATCATATCCAACCAACCGAATCGTATTTTCTTGTTTCCTAAAATCTCAATATCCAAATGATTAACCATAACGCCGATACGTCCCACAACTTTTCCGTTTTTATATGCCAAATAAAACCAAGCATCGGCATTTTTAAACGCCGGATTCAGCTTTGGGTTTAAAGTCTCCATTTCATCTTTAATCAGCGGAGGAACCCAATAGGGACAATCTTTGTATAATTCGAAAGGGAATTTGACAAATTTCTTCAAATCCTTGTGTGAAAGGACTTCTTTAATCTCTATCATTCTTATTTTAATTTTCGTCACCGCCCATTTCCAATTCTTCGGGAGTGTCGTTATCGTTTTTATTTTTTTGGCGACCTTTTTTTAACTCTTTTCTTTCTTCTATGGATTTTGAAGGATCCATCTCTTCCAAATACTCGTCTTGACTGTGCATATCAAATCGATAAGCAAAGCCCAGCCTTCCGTATAAAATTGAAGGTGTGTCTTTAAAACTGTAGGTTGCCGATATATCTATTTGAAAGTCGCGACCCAGTAAAATTGCTCCACCTCCGCGAATCAGTTGATCTGCATAAAAATCACTCATGATTCCTTGATTTTCAGCAAAAATTGAGACTGCATTGCCCACATAATGCGTAAGCGTTACGATATAGCTGTAGGAAGGAAATTCATTGGCAAGTCGGTCTCCGATAATGTTGGTGACTAAAACCCAACCGCCTTTAAAATTATTTTGAGTAGAAAGTACCACTTTTGGACTTATTGCTGAGGTATTCGGAGGCAAGTAAGGATTTAGATCGTCTAAATCTAAATTTAATCCGGCAAAAAGAGAAACTGCGGGAATTAAATCTCTCCATTGAAAGGTATTGTTAGCACGCCAACTATATAAATTCGGACCTTTTAAGTCTCTCACAATATGAGGATCATAAACTAAATATTTTATGCCGATTACATTGCTCGTAAAGTTTGAAATCTGTTGCTGACGCTGCGGTTCAAACTGTTTTTCGGTGATGTCGGAAGCGCGAAATTCGCCCGTCCATCGAAGCTCTAACCTTTCGGAAAGAAGTCCATAACGCAATGTATAATCAACTCCATAATTGACAGTTTCCGTATCTAATAAGGAATGTTTCTCTTGACCGAAATTAAATCCGGTTTCCAATTGTAGGACATCACGACCCACGGAAAATGCACCTTCTGAAGCTCCGGGATGGTTCGCATTTATAACTTCGGTGTATTGTGAAAAAGCAGGTTGAATAGCAAATAAGAAACTGATTATTAAAAGGAAAGATCGCATAAGCTTACAGATATAATTTAAGTCAAAGATATAGGATTTTACCATTAATTTAATAGCAGAAATTCTACTTTTTCAGGGGTAATCACTATTTTTGACGCAATAAAACAAAATATATTTTTTTGAAAACGATTCTCATTATTCTTCTTGTGTTTTTCGGAATTCGCATTCTGGCAAGATTACTAATGCCTTACATTTTAAGATACCTGTCCAGAAAAGCACATAATAAATTTCAATCGATGGTAAATCAGATGCATGATGCGCAGTTTGAAACCCGGCAAAACACCAATTTTAATTCCCAAAAATCTCATTATAAATCCAAAGACAAACAAAAAGACATCGGTGAGTATATTGATTACGAAGAAATAGATTAATTTAAGTGTATTTCTGTCTAAAGCAATTTTAATAAGCGCTATTGTATAAGTATATTTGCCTCTATAAATATGACTCATGACCGCCCTTTTAGAACGGTAAAAATTTGAAATGAATACGCTTATCTCAGTTTTTCTCAACTTCAAATTGCATAAACAGTTTTTGTTTATGCTTTTTATGTTTTTTTCTGTGTTGACAATTGCACAAGAAAATCACAAAATTTCCGGAGTGGTGATGAACGATGCCAATGATAACGTATTGGAAAATGTGAATATCGTCAATTTAAATCAGGTAATTGGTGCGGTTTCTAATGAAAAAGGAGAATTTTCCATTACTGCAGCAGTGAACGATACGTTATATTTTTCCTACTTGGGATTTAAATCCATTCGCGTTCGTGTTACCAATGACTGGCTTAAGTTTGGCGATGTAAAAGTTAAAATGACAGAATTGGGAATTGCTTTGGAAGAAGTTGTGGTCAAACCCGTTCAACTGACGGGCTATATTGAAATTGATGCCAAAATAATTCCGGTTTATGACAATTATCGGTATCGCATAGCCGGTTTAAATAGCGGATATGAGGGAGGAAGTTCAAAACCGGGCGCCGTGAGTCGGGTTATGGAAGCCGTATCCAATCCGGCAGATTTTCTGTACAATATGTTTGGAAAGAAACCGCGAAATATGCGAAAACTCCGACAGATGAAAGAAGATGACGAAATCCGAAATTTATTGCACTCAAAATATGATCGGGAAACCCTTATGGCCGTTTTGCAACTGGAACGTGCAGATATTGATGAAATCTTGAATAAATGTAACTATTCTGCCGAATTTATTCGAGCCGCAAGTGACTTGCAAATATTGGACGCCATCAGTAGTTGTTATGAAGAATATCGCGTGTTAAACAGGAGAAATTAACAATCTTAGCGATGGTGATACGGTTCATTGTTTAAAATCGTAAAACTTCTGTACAATTGTTCGATGAAAAACAACCGCACCATTTGATGAGAAAAAGTCATAGCAGACAGTGAAAGTTTATCCGTAGCCCTTTTGTAAACTTCAGGAGAAAAACCGTAAGGACCGCCAATGACAAAAATCAAATTTTTCAAACCACTGTTCATTTTTTTTTGAATAAAATCTGCAAAAGACTCCGAAGTGAAACTTTTTCCTTTTTCATCTAATAGAATAACATCATCTCCGGGAGCAATGTGTTTAAGAATAAGTTCGCCTTCTCTTTTTTTCTGAATTTCATCATTCATGTTTTTTCCTTTTTTAATGTCAGGAATCGTGATGATTTCAAATGAAATATAATGTGTTAATCGTTTTTCATAAGCCTGAATTAATTGGATTAGATTTTTATCGTCTGTTTTGCCGATGGTTATAAGCTGAATTTTCATAAACGCTATTTCAAATCATTTTGTTTTCAAAGATACGTTTTAAGTGAAAATTGCATTTCAAACTGCTTTTATTATGTCTAAAGCTTCCGTATTTTTAAAGTATTTTAGCAAAAACTTTTGATTATGATTTCCAAGAAACAATTTAATAAAGAAATAAATTTAATCATAGCCAATGCACTTCGCGAAGATGTTGGTGGCGGCGATCACACTTCGCTGGCGTGTATTCCCGAAGATGCCGTTGGCAGTGCCAAACTTTTGGTAAAAGATGAAGGCATTATCGCCGGCGTTGATTTTGCACGTAAACTCTTTGAATATGTAGACCCCGGATTGGAAATGGACATCAAAATTACCGACGGCACTCCTGTGAAATACGGCGATGTTGTTTTTTATGTTTCCGGGTTGTCACAATCCATTTTAAAATCAGAGCGCGTGATGTTGAACGTCATGCAACGGATGAGCGCCATTGCTACAAAGACAGCAAAATTTGTTAAATTAGTTGAAGGTACAAAAGCAAAAATTCTCGATACACGTAAAACGACTCCCGGAATTCGGGCGATAGAAAAATGGGCTGTGAAAATAGGAGGTGGCGAAAATCATCGGTTTGCACTGTATGACATGATCATGCTCAAAGACAATCACATTGATTTTAGCGGCGGCGTTCAAAAAGCAATTTCTAAAACCAAAAAATACTTGGAAAACAATCATTTGGATTTGAAAATAATCGTGGAAGCACGAAATTTTAAAGAAATTGAAGAAATCTTGGTCGAAGGCGGAGTGCATCGAATTTTATTAGATAATTTCAATTATGAAGATACAAAACGTGCCGTTCAAATGATAGCCGGACGTTTTGAGACCGAATCCAGTGGCGGCATTCATGAAAAAACCATTCGCGGGTATGCCGAATGCGGCGTCGATTTTATTTCTGCAGGTGCATTGACTCATTCCGTAAACAATATGGATTTGAGTTTAAAAGCAATCGAATGAAAAAGGAACCCAAAAATATCCTAAATCGAATCGGTTCAAACAAAATTGTTAAACTGAGCAGGCATGTGAAACTTCCGGGAATGATGGGAATTACCCTTTACGATTTGCTGGGAGTATACGGAAAAGGGATCTTTGAAGGTACTTTTTCCGCACGGGCAAGTTCCATAGCTTATAGTTTTCTCTTGGCACTTTTTCCTTTTTTACTCTTTTTGTTAAATTTAATTCCGCACGTCCCCATTGAAGGATTCCAAACACGTTTTTTAATTTTTGTACAGTCTTTATTGCCTCCTCAAACGGGCGATTTCTTTTATCCCATCATTGCAGATATTGCAGTAAACAGACGTACTCAATTACTCTCGGTGGTGTTTTTTCTGTCGGCTTTTTTAACAACCAATGGCGTAAATGCTATCTTCTCAGCATTTGAATATTCATATCATGTCTCTATAAACCGGAGTTTTTTTAAACAGTATGCCGTGGCATTGGGCGTGTCTTTTCTCTTGGCTTTGGTGATGATAATTTCAGTAGGAATAATCTTATATGGGGAATATATTATTCGGGATTTTAGAAGCTTGGCTATCATTCAAAGTGAAATTTCATATGTTACCTATCTTCAATATGCAGTATTTATTATTATGGTATATACCATTATCGCCATGCTTTATTATTTCGGAACCAAAAAAGGAAAAGATGCACGTTTCCTTTCAATAGGCGCTTTTATTACCACAATCTTATTTTTACTTACGACTTATTTTTTTGGTATTTATATTAATAATTTCTCAAACTACAACGAAATTTATGGTTCTATCGGAGGATTATTAATTTTGATGGTTTATATTTGGATTAATTCAAATCTTCTTTTGTTGGGATTTGAATTGGAAGTTTCTTTGCAACGCCTCAGAAAACGCATAACAAAATAAACCTAAAACAATTTGTATGAATGGTACTATCCTCACTTTTTTGACTGTTTTTTTCACAGTGAACTATACAATAGCGCAAGAGGTATATGGAAAATGGAAAACAATTGACGACATCACCGGAGAAGCAAAATCCATTGTGGAAATTTATAAAAAGAATGGAAAAGCCTATGGCAAAGTTGTTGAAATTTTAAATCCGGAAAAGAGAAACGACAAATGTATAAATTGTACCGGAGCCGATAAAAACAAACCAATCCTTGGAATGGAAATACTCAAAGATTTGAAAAAAAACGGAAGTGAATACAGTGGAGGAACCATTACCGATCCCAACACTGGAAAAATTTACAAAGCACTTATGGAACTCGAAAACCCCAACAAACTTAAAGTACGCGGTTATATTGGGTTTTCTTTGATGGGAAGATCTCAGTATTGGGAACGTTTTGAATAATTAATAAAATTAAAATCAATATTTTCGGGCTGCTCACAAAGTAGCCTTTTTTAAATTTCGTAACATTGCAAAAACCTATACTTGTACTGTGTTTTTTATAGATGTCATTCTCCCGATTCCGCTTCGTCAAACGTTTACTTACTCCGTTAATAAACATGAAGCGGCCTTTTTAAAAAAAGGAATGCGTGTGGCAGTGCCTTTTGGAAAATCGAAAATTTATACGGCCATAGTTTATCATATTCATTCCCATGCGCCCATTAATTACCAAGCAAAACCCATTGACCATATCATAGAAGAAGAAGCTGTAATCACGCAAATTCAAATGAAATTTTGGGAGTGGATGGCAGCTTATTACATGAGTACGTTGGGCGAAATGATAAAAACTGCGCTGCCCAGTACGTTTCTGTTAGAAAGCGAAACGATTCTATCCCTGACTGAAACTAAAACTGACGATTTAAACCTTTCTGACGATGAGCTTGAAATTTATCACCTATTACAACATCAATCTACGATTTATATTGATAAAATTAAAGAGCTCACAGGGAAAAAAAATATCGTTGGAACTGTAAAAAAATTAATCGAAAAAGGAATTGTAGAAATTGAAGAAACCTTGTATGAAAAATACGTTCCGAAATTAAAAAAATATATTCGTCTCAATGAGGAATACAATTCCCAAGAAAAAATGCAAATGCTGTTAGACAAGCTTTCAAAAGCTCCCAAACAAAAAGAAGTTTTGATGCATTATTTTTCTAGGATATCAAAGTCAAAAAAACCAGTCGGACTTATAGAATTGCAGGAAATTACAAAGGTTTCAGATTCTGTCATAAAAGGATTGCTGGATAAAAATATTTTTGAAATTTACTACATACAACAAGACAGAGTATCTTTTGAACAGGAAGAGGCTGTGGAAGTAGCTACTTTAAATGATGCACAAAACGAAACCTTAAAAAGCATTCATGAATCTTTTAAAGCAAAAGAAGTTGTCCTTTTGCATGGAGTTACATCAAGCGGAAAAACAGAAGTTTATGTGAATTTAATTAAAGAAGTAATTGAAGAAGGCAAGCAAGTTCTGTTTATGTTGCCGGAAATTGCACTGACTACCCAACTAATACAACGGCTTCAAAAGTATTTTGGCAATAAAATTTCGGTTTATCATTCTAAGTACTCCTTAAATGAACGTACGGAAGTATGGAACAATTTATTAAATGAAAAATCAAATACTCAGATTATAATTGGGGCGCGATCTTCCTTATTTCTGCCTTTTAAAAACCTCGGATTGATTATCGTCGATGAAGAGCACGAAACTTCATATAAACAATTTGACCCTTCGCCGCGTTATCACGCAAGAGATTCGGCTATTATGTTGGCACACTTTCACCGGGCAAAGGTGTTGTTGGGTTCGGCAACACCATCGTTAGAGAGTTATCACAATGCCATAACAAATCGTTACGGATTGGCAATTCTAAAAAAACGTTACGGAAATGTACCCATGCCTGAAATTCAACTGGTCGATATTCGGGAAAAAATCAAGAAAAAAAGCATGATAGGGAATTTCAGTGATGTGTTGTTGAAAGAAATTAAAATCACTTTGGAACAAGGCGAACAGGTTATCCTTTTTCAAAATCGCCGTGGATTTTCACCTATGGTAGAATGTGCCACTTGCGGAACCGCTCCGCAATGCCCGAATTGTGATGTAAGCTTGACTTATCACAAAGGCAGCAATCAATTGCGATGTCATTACTGCGGATACAATATGGCGATGATTAAACATTGTGCAGCTTGCGGAAGTACTGCTTTAAACACCAAGGGATTGGGAACAGAGCAAATTGAAAATGAATTGCGCGAGCTTTTTCCCGAGCATAAAACGGCGAGAATGGATCAAGATACCACGCGTGGCAAACATGCGTATTCAAAATTATTGGATGCTTTGGCAAATGAAGAAATCGATATTCTGGTGGGAACACAAATGTTGGCAAAAGGATTGGATTTCAGAAAAATAGGATTGGTAGGAGTGATGAATGCTGACAATTTACTTCATTTTCCGGATTTTCGAGCGCATGAACGAAGTTATCAATTGTTGTCACAAGTAGCCGGCAGGGCAGGGCGAACCAACAAACGCGGAAAAGTAATCATTCAAACTTACAACCCGCTGCACAGAATTTTATATCAAGTGGTTCATAATGATTATGAAGCGATGTTTAACGAACAACTTCTGGAACGTGAAAAATTTAAATACCCTCCTTTTTACAGAATCATTCATTTTGAATTTAAAGACCGAAATTTAATTAAAGTGGAAAAAGCCGCCCATTGGTTTGCACAAAGTCTGGAGAAGTCTTTTGCCGAAAATATCTTGGGACCTGCACAACCACCCGTCAGCCGAATCCGGAATCAATATATTTACAGCGTGTTGTTGAAAATCCCGAAAAATCAGAATTTACAAGCAACAAAACAACACATCAACAAGCTTTTAAATTATTTCAACACGATTCGTGAATTTGCAAGTGTAAGGATAAACGTTGATGTAGATATGCAATAACAATAAATTTAAAGATAGTTTTTGATTATTCAGTAGAAAAAGTTTACTTTTGCACCCTCGTGGCAGAAAGCCATGAAAAATACTTTTTATATTAACTATTTATTTAATTGATTTTAGTATGAATCATTATGAAACTGTTTTCATCTTAAATCCCGTTTTATCTGAAGATCAGATAAAGGAAACAGTGAAGAAATATGAAGATTTTCTTACTTCTCGCGGTGCCAAGATGATAGCTAAAGAAAATTGGGGGTTAAAAAAATTAGCCTACCAAATTCAAAAGAAAAAAAGCGGATTTTATCATCTGTTTGAATTTACAACTGACGAAGGGCAGTTGGTACACGACCTCGAAACCGAGTTTAAAAGAGATGAACGTTTTATGCGTTTCTTGACTGTAAAACTCGATAAACACGCCATAGCGTGGGCCGAAAAAAGACGTAACCGCAACAAAAAATCAGCATAAGGATTATGACATCACTTCAGCAACAAGCAAAAAGTAAAAAGGACGGTGAAATCAGATATTTGACACCGTTAAATATCGAAACTACAAAAACGAAAAAATACTGCCGTTTTAAGAGATCGGGTATTAAGTATGTAGATTATAAAGATCCGGATTTTCTATTGAAATTCGTGAATGAACAAGGAAAAATTCTTCCGCGAAGACTTACCGGAACTTCATTGAAATATCAAAGAAAAGTGGCTACAGCCATCAAAAGAGCACGTCATTTGGCATTGATGCCTTACGTTGCAGATTTATTAAAATAAAAACCAAAGCGTAATGGAACTTATATTAAAAAAAGACGTAGAAAATCTTGGTTTTGCAGATGATATTGTTACCGTAAAAAATGGTTATGGTCGCAATTATCTGATTCCTCAGGGATTTGCAGTTTTGGCAACTCCATCGGCAAAAAAAGTATTGCAAGAAACTTTAAAACAACGTGCTTTTAAAGAAAAGAAAATTATTGACGAAGCCAAAGTACAAGCCGAAAAATTGGCAGCACTTGAAATTCGGATTACGGCTAAAACCGGAGAAGCAGATAAATTGTTTGGTTCGGTAACAAATGCAAACCTTGCAGAATATATGGAAAAAGAAGGTATTTCTATTGATAAGAAATTTATCGTTATTGCCGGAGGTGTCGTAAAACGCGCCGGACAATATGAAGCTACCGTTCGTTTCCACAGAGATGTTATCAGTACGATTAACTTTGAAGTCGTACCTGAAAATTAAACTTTTTTAAAAATCATATCTCATAAGACCTTTTCCAATGATTATCGGAAAAGGTCTTGTTTTTTAATCATTTTTTGTAAAACGATGAAATATAGAAGATTAACAAAAGAACAATTTGAGGAGATGCATCAAGAATTTATAAATTTTCTTGCTGCACAATCAATTACTGCCGATGAATGGGAAGATATCAAGAAGAACAAACCGGAAGTAATGGAACAAGAACTTGATGTTTTTAGTGATTTAATCTGGGAAGGGGTGCTGAATAACGTTAAGTATCTTGAACATATTTCTCCGCAACAATTGATGTTATTTTATATTTCTGATACGCATCTGAACCTCATCGCTATTAAAATTGACAATAATGCCATAGACATTACTACCGATTATGGTTATAAATGGCTTCAACAAAATATCAACGATGATTCGGTAAGTTTATATACCTCCACGAAAGCGATTAGTGACGACAGAAACAAGGATATTTTCATCTTGATAGAACAAGGTGCAGTTATTACAAAAGGAACGCTGTACCGATATTTTGAAGACGTTCTGGGTTAAATTCTATTCGTAACGCAGACTTTCTACCGGATCCAGTTTGGCAGCTTTGGTTGCGGGATAAGCGCCGGCAATCAACGCGACAATAAAAGTGATAATGGTGGCCCAAATCATCGCCGTCCAAGGAAGTTCAAATGGAAATTCAAAAATTCTTGCAAAAGCAAATCCGGTCAACACGCCGAGAATGATGCCCAGAATACTTCCAAATTGCCCGATGACAATGGTTTCTATAAAAAATTGAGCAGATATTGTAGAACGTTTTGCACCTAATGCTTTACGCACACCAATTTCACGGGTTCTTTCTGTGACTGAAACCAACATAATATTCATCAATGCAATGGATGAACCTAAAATTGTAATGATGCTGATCACCCAAGCAGCTACTTCCAAATAAACCGTGATGGAGGAAATTCTGGATATCAAATCGTCACTTCGTTCAATAGCAAAATTATTCTCTTCCGTTGGTGAAAGACCGCGAATGTTTCGAAACGTGATAATTGCTTCATCTTGAGCCACAGTCATATGCTCTTGATTAGATACGCGAACAGAGAGGTTGTAATTTATATTGGGTGTCGAATAAATACTGCGAGCAATTTGAATGGGAATAATTACTTTTAAATCCTGATTGTTTCCGAAACTGGAACCTTTTCCTTCCAAAACGCCAATAATGGTGAATCGAACACCGCGGATGCTTATAACTTTATTCAGCGGGTCTTCGTCTTTAAACAACCCTTTTAAAAAATCATAACCGACGATGCAGACATTGTTGTTGTTTTGAATATCGAAAACCGTAAAATTTCGTCCTCTTTCCAACTGACTTCCGGTATTTTCAATGTAATTTTCATTCACACCATAAACTTGAATCTCGGGATCTGTTTTTTCAGAGCCGTATTTTATTTCTGCATTTCCGGTGGCACGAAACGATACCGAAGTTTGGGTTCCCGGAAAATCGTATTTTGATATGAAATCTCGGACATTGCTATAGCTGATAACCGGGTGGATTTTTTCACGTTCGCCACTACTCATCTGAATCTGAGAATCGTATTGCCGAATGCTGAATGTGTTGGCGCCCATCGATGCAAAATTGCTGGAAATTGTAGCTTCCAAAGCCGTGACCGCACTTAAAATTCCCACGAGTGCCCAAATTCCGATGGCTATGATAATAATGGTTAAAACAGCTCGTAAAATTTGAGAACGAATGGATTCTAATGCAATTTGGATATTTTCGCGAAAAAGAGAAAGCATTTTGGTATCGGTATAGCTATAAGACAACAAAGTTCAAATAAAGTTACTATAATTTTAGGATATTTGCAGACAAATTTATGACAGCGAATTTACAGTTTTTCCAAACAATCGCGTTGGAGTAGTATTTACACTTATAATTTATTGAATATGAAGCCCTCAACACCCAAAGGAACACGAGATTTTAATCCGGTTGAAGTTGCAAAAAGATATTACATCATCGAAACCATTCGAAGAAATTTTAAATTATTTGGATTTCAACCGATAGAAACACCTTCTTTTGAAAATTATGAAACCTTGATGGGAAAATACGGAGAAGAAGGAGACCGATTGATTTTTAAAATCCTCAATAGCGGAGATTATCTGTCCAAGGTTAAAGATGAAATTTATCAAACAAAAGACAGTCAACAACTGACCCCTTTAATTTCCGATAGGGCATTGCGCTATGATTTAACCGTTCCTTTTGCCCGTTATGTGGTACAACATCAAAATGAATTGGTTTTTCCGTTTAAGCGTTATCAAATTCAACCGGTGTGGCGCGCCGATCGTCCGCAAAAAGGACGATTCAGAGAATTTTATCAGTGTGATGCCGATGTCATCGGGTCAGAATCGCTTTGGCAGGAAGTGGAGTTTATTCAATTGTATTCACGAGTTTTCGACGAATTAAATTTGAAAGGAGTTACCATTAAAATCAACAACCGAAAAATATTGACCGGAATTGCAGAGATTATCGGAGCAGAAGAAAAGTTGATAGATTTCACGGTTGCATTGGATAAATTGGATAAAATAGGCGCAGCAGGCGTAAAAAAGGAAATGCTGGAAAAAGGAATTAATGATGCTTCAATTGCAAAATTAGAGCCCTTGTTGTCCCTGTCGGGTACAAATGAAGCCCAATTGAAAGTTTTAAAAGAATTACTTCAAAATTCCGAAATCGGAATGCAGGGATATGAAGAAGTCGCTTTTGTGATTCATACTTCGGAAAATCTCGGTGTCCATTCAGCAAATTTACAATTGGATGTGACCCTTGCCCGCGGATTGAATTATTACACAGGAACAATTATAGAAGTTGCTGCACCGGAAAATGTCTCTATGGGAAGTATCGGCGGCGGAGGAAGGTATGACGATTTAACGGGAATTTTCGGGCTTAAGAATATGAGCGGTATTGGAATTTCGTTTGGTTTGGATCGTATTTATTTGGTTATGGAAGCGGTGAAATTGTTTCCGGAAACAATTTCAGAAGGAACGAAAGCGCTGTTTATCAACTTTGGAGATGCCGAAGCTCTTTTTGCCATGAAAACGATTCTCAAATTGCGAGATGCCGGAATTGCGGTAGAACGTTATCCCGATAAAAGTAAAATCGGAAAGCAGATGGGATATGCCGATAAACGCGATATTCCGTTTACAGTGATGGCAGGTGAAAAAGAGCTGAAGCAACAAGTTTATACATTAAAAAACATGAAAACCGGAGCCCAAGAGGAGGTGACTTTTGACGTGTTAAAAGAAAAATTATCAAGCTGATTTTTTTCTTGGGTAGAAAAATACTTTTTTTATAAAATATGCTTGCTTCACTGGGATTTGTTTTTATATTTGCCCCGCTAAATAAAAACAAGATTTAGTTTTAGTGTATGTTTATGGCGAGGTAGCTCAGGTGGTCAGAGCGCAGGATTCATAACCCTGAGGTCGGGAGTTCAAGTCTCCCCTTCGCTACAGGATAAAAAGCTGTTTAACGATTGTTTAAACAGCTTTTTTTATTGTGAATAATATGCATTTTATTTGCGAATGTATCGGTTAAAATTAGTATTCGTTATCAGTTCTAAGTCAATAGAATAGTTTTTATTGAAAATTCTATTTGTCTGAATAACAGAGTTTAAGTATATTTCTTAAAATTGTTATATAGAAATTTGAAGATTACATGAATATCTATATATTGCCGATTCTCTAAAGCATTGTTTATGGATAAAAAAATAAAGTATGAAATGGAGTTTCCGCTACAAGTTTCTCCAACGCTTTTATATCAATATTTATCGACTCCTTCAGGTTTGTCGGAGTGGTATGCGGATAATGTAAACTCCCGTGGAGAACACTTTTCTTTTATTTGGGAAGGAAGTGAAGAAGCTGCTAAATTGCTCAGTAGAAAAAGTCCGGAACGGGTCAAATTTCGTTGGTTAGAAGACGAAAATGAACAAACCTATTTCGAAATGAGAATCCAAGTTGATGAAATTACGCAAGATGTTTCTCTTATCGTGACAGATTTTGCCTATGAAGACGAAATAGAAGAAGGAAAAATGCTCTGGGAAAATATGATTGCAAACTTGCGCCAAGTACTCGGTTCAACCTGATAATTTTATGCAACCACATACAAATCGTATCACGGATTCAAATTTAATCAATCTTAACGGGCAAATTGTAGAATCGGACAAAGCATTCGTTTCCATAAATAATCGAGGGCTGCATTATGGCGATGCACTTTTTGAAACCTTGCTTGTCGTAAAAGGGACGGTTTTGTTTTGGGAAGATCACTACTTCCGACTTATGGCATCCATGCGGATTTTGAGAATGGAAATTCCGATGAATTTTACGATGGAATATCTAAAATCTGAACTTGATAAAACCATTTCCGATAACCTTTCAAAAAGCTTCCGAGTCAAAATTCTCGTTTGGCGTAAAACCGGTGGGAAATATCATCCTGATACAAGAATGATTGATTATGCGATTATTCCTGAGGAAGTAAACTTTAACGAATATAAGTTGGATACTTCACCGTCTGAAGTAGAATTGTACAAAGATTTTTATGTACGCAAAGATTTATTGGCTACTTTAAAAACAACCAATAAAATAGTAAATGTATTGGGAAGCATTTTTGCCAAGGAGAACGGATATCAAAATTGTCTCGTCCTGAATGACGCTAAAAATGTCATTGAAGCTTTAAATGCTAATTTGTTTATGGTCAATCAGGATACCATAACAACGCCTCCGTTATCGGAATGATGTTTAAACGGAATCATGCGTAAGCAATTGATAAAAATTATTGATTCACACCCTGAATATAAGTTGGAAGAACGGCCTGTTTCACCTTTTGAACTTCAAAAAGCCGACGAGTTATTTCTGTCGAATGTTGTTTTTGGAATCCGACCGATTACGAAATATCGAAAAAAAGAATATGGAATTTCCGTTTCTCAAGAAATACTGACATTATTAAATAAAAGAACTTTTGATTTGATTAGTTCAAATTCGGATTCTCAGGCGCATTAGACCAGAGCGAATAATCTCCGCCCAATTCCATCATTTTTTCTTTCCAAAAATTCAATCCCGGTTTTTTAATGATGTTTCCATTATAAACATTGTGTTGCACAACCCAAGTTTGTAGTTCAAGTTCTCGAATGAGCTGATCTTTTTCCCACCCGGAATACCCGAGAAAAAAACGGATGTGATTTTTTTGGAGGCGGTTTGTTTTTAAGAGCCGGAGAATGGTATCAAAATCTCCGCCCCAATAAATTCCTTCTGAAATATTTATACTGTCGGGAATAAGATCCGGGACACAGTGAATAAAATATAAATTATCTTGTTCAACAGGACCACCGTTATAAACGGGAAGGTCTGAAGTTACTTCAGGAATAAAATCTTTCAGTTTAAATTCTAATGGTTTGTTGAGAATAAACCCTACAGAACCATTTTCGTTATACTCCGCCAATAAAATAACAGCGCGATTAAAGGAAATATCTCCAATAATTGAAGGTTCTGCGATAAGTAATTTTCCTTTGGAAGGTAAGGTTATATCCATAAATTTTCAATTGTCGTAAATAAAGTTATGAATAATTTTTGTAGGATACAAAAAAAAATACAAAACAGTAAGAAATTGGAGGTGCAAGAAATAAAAAAATCCTTCCGGTATTTGAAGGATTTTTAGCATTACTATTTAGAAATGGTTGGTTTAGTTTACGCTGTTTTGCAATTCTGATCCGGGTTTGAATTTTACTACATATTTTGCAGCGATTTTAATAGTTTTTCCTGTTTGAGGATTTCTACCCTCACGAGCAGCTCTTTCTGAAACTGACCATGTTCCAAAACCAACTAAAGAAACGCGTTCTCCGTCTTTTAGTGCAGTTTTTACATTACCTAAAAAAGAATCTAATGCTTTTTTAGCTGTTGCTTTAGAAATTCCGGCATCAGTTGCCATTGAATCAATTAAGTCTGATTTGTTCATACTCTTTAAAAATTGTTGGTTAAACTTCTGTTTTACTCCTACAAATTTAAAAGGATTATCGAATGATACAAGGAATGACAAGGGAAAAGGCGTAATTTGTTAATAACTTTAACATATTGTTGATAAAATTAGCCCAAAATAGATGGAATCTTATCTTTTTTTAACCTTAAGCACTTAGGATACGTAACTATTTTCACCGAACGAAAATCCGTTTAATAAATCGATTGCAGACATTCTTCGCTTACCGGGCAATTGAATTTCATTCAGTTTTACATAGCCGTCAGTCACTGCAACAGCAATTTCCTTTTTGGAAATAATTAATTTTCCGATTTTCTCCTGATGTTCCTTTTTTTCGAAAACAGCTTTGTAAAGTTTTATTCGCTGGGATTCACCATGATTATTTAATAGCGTCCATGCGACCGGAAATGGAGAAAGCCCTCGAATTTTATCGACAATATTTTTTCCGGGAAGATTCCAATCAATTCGGGTATTTTCAGGTGTTAATTTCGGCGCTTCTTTGAGCTGCAAATTCGATTTTTGCGGTATCGGCTGCACCACACCTTCAGCAATGGCATCTAAGGTTTCAATAACCAAAGCACTGCCGAGATGCATCAGTTTGTCGTGAAGTGTCTTGACATCGTCAGTAGGTTCAATGTCAATTTCTTTTTTTGCGATGATGGCACCGGTATCAATTTGTTCATCGATAAAAAACGTGGTCACTCCGGTTTTGGTTTCTCCGTGAATCAATGCCCAATTAATAGGTGCTGCACCTCGATATTGTGGCAGGAGAGAAGCATGCAGATTAAAAGTGCCACGGGGTGGAATTTCCCAAACTACTTTTGGAAGCATTCTGAAAGCCACAACCACAAAAACATCGGCATGCAATGCTTTTAATTGATTCACAAAAACCGAATCTTTTAAATTGCTTGGTTGGAGTAGGGGAAGATTGTGTTTTTCGGCAGTTTTTTTTACGGCAGAGGGAGTTGGTTTTCTTCCGCGCCCGGCAGGTTTGTCGGGAACAGTGACCACAGAAATAACGTTGTGGGAACTGTTTACAATTTTTTCTAAAATAGTAGCGGCAAATTCAGGAGTGCCCATAAATACGATATTGAGCGATTTTTTCATAGTTATTTGGAGATATACAGTTCGTTGTTATCCGTCAAACGGATAAGTTCATTGTCTAATAAAAGTTTTAACGTATTTAATATAGCGGTTTCGGGAAAAGGCAAAAACGTTACCAATTCTTTGGATGTAACTGCTTTTTCTTTTAAGACTGACAATATTTCTTCCGCCAAAACTTGTTGATTTACTTTGACTTTATTTTTATTTTTTGCTGTACAGACAGAACAGATTCCACAAGGTGTTTTATATTTTTCGCCAAAATAATTTACCAACTGGACAGTTCTACAGGTTGTAGTGTTGTGTACATATTCTATCATCGCCTGCACTTGCTTAACTTTTATTTTGTTTAATCGTTCAAATTCAGCAGCAATTTTTGAAATTGTTCGGTCGTCTTCTCTTGGCACTAAATAGGTAATTGAAGCATCCGTTGCAACGTGTTGAAGTTCTATAACTCCATCTTCGTGCATCCGTTTTAAGATGGAGAGAATATCATCAACGGACTGTCCGGTTTTTGAGGAAATAAATTCAAGATCCACTGAAAGCGGAAGCTCAGAAATGCCGGCATAAAGTCTGAGTATCGATTTTCCAATTACAGAAATTCGCATATCTCTTTCAAAATATCTTAATAATTCAGACGAACTGCCTACAAACTTGAGGATGGTTTTTTTCGTAAACTGCTCAGACAATTCGAGGATTCCCAATCTGTCCATTCCTTTTAATGCATTGTAAGTCAGTATGCTGTTGAGTTTGTGTTTTTTTACAAAATCAGAAAAATTAAATTGATATTGTATGTTTTGCCCTTCTCCATAAGCTATTTGCAAATAACTGCTTAATTTTCGATAAATGAATTTCAAATCTGAAGTCGTAGGCAAATTAGCAATAAATTGATACGCTACTTGTTTGTCATCAAATTTGTCATACAATAAAATGCCTTCGGCATATTCGCCGTCTCTACCTGCGCGTCCTACTTCCTGAAAATAACTTTCCAAACTCTCGGGAAGTTGCAAATGAATTACATAACGTACATGAGGATGATCAATACCCATCCCGAATGCACTGGTTGCAACAATTGTATTGATTTTTCCGCGTTGCCAAGCTTCCAATTTGCTTCTTTTTTCTTCTGCAGAAAGTCCGCCGTGATAAAAATCAGCACGAAGTCCGTAAACATTTAATTGCTCTGCAATATCTATCGTTGCTTTTCTGTTTCTTACATATACAATAGCTGCTCCCGGATTGTCTTTCAAAAGTTGGGAAGTGCAATAGATTTTATCCGGTTCGGTTTGTACTTTATATGCTAAATTGCTTCTGACGAAAGATTGTTTAAAAAT
This sequence comes from Bacteroidota bacterium, assembly GCA_012522045.1. Lineage (GTDB taxonomy): Bacteria > Bacteroidota > Bacteroidia > Flavobacteriales > Flavobacteriaceae > JAAYLC01. Next base: position 12,269 of record JAAYLC010000116.1, on the reverse strand, counting down.
TTGAGGAAGTTCTAATTTCAACTCGCGAATGGTATCTTCCAGAACTTTGGGGGTTGCAGTAGCCGTCAAAGCCAGAAAAGGAGTGAGGGGTTGCAACTTTCTAAGCAAAACAATATTTTTATAAGCCGGACGAAAATCATTGCCCCATTGAGAAATACAATGCGCCTCATCAATGGCAATGAGGTTTACGTTCATCATCCGTATGTAATTTTGAACAATGTCTTGCTGTAATCGTTCTGGAGAGAGATAGATGAATTTATAATTTCCATACAGTGCATTATCCAAAAGCATTTGAAGGTCATTAAAAGAAATTCCACCGGATAAATTTATCGCTTTAATTCCTTTTTCTTCCAGTCCGCGTACTTGGTCCTGCATCAAAGCAACAAGCGGCGAAATCACAATACAGATTCCGTCCGAAGCTAAAGAAGGAACTTGAAAACACAAAGATTTCCCACCGCCTGTGGGCATGAGAGCAACGGTATCACGTCCGTTTAAAACGGATTCTATAATTTCTTTTTGTAACGGTCGAAATGAATTAAATCCCCAATATCGATATAAAACATCTTCTAATGCGTTCAAAGTATGTGATTGAGTTTGTTTAAAATAAATTCAGTTCGTTCTTGAACGGTACCAACGGGAACTTCAATTAAAGCGTACCCATATTTTTCATATCCTTTTCTTAGATGACGATAAATGGTTTCGGCTTGCTCATAGGATTCGTACCTTTCATTATCGGTTACATAGATTTTTTCCCAAGGCGGCAACACAAAAACCACATCATACCGGTTTGCATTACATTCATCGGTAAAATGCGGCGGATAATGAACTTTAAGAAAATCTAAATAAGCGGTAACGTCTGCAACACCACGATCATAAAACAAAATGGATTTGGAGCAGGATTCGGCTGCTTTGAATTGTTCCAATCGTTCTTCCAACAGTTTTTGACTAAACAATATCGGATTTTCCAAGAACAACTGAGCAATTCCGTCCTTTTGAGCTTGAAGGGTAATTTCTCGTGAAATTTCATGTTGTACGGAATGCCCTTGTTTTTCCAAATGCTTTATCAAAGCTGTTTTTCCCGATCCCGGACCTCCGGTGATTAATATTCTTTTTGCTGCCAATTGTCAGAATTTTATACAAAGTAAATAAAATATAATCGATGTTGAAAGTGTATCTTTGCAATCAAAGGATTTTAATGTATGGATAAAAAGACAGAAGATTTTTATAGCAGACTCAGAAAACAATTAGAAGAAGACACTACTTGGCCAACACAATACCTCTTTAAATTTATTGTTCCTGCCAATTTGGAAAAAATTGCAGAAGTTCGTGCCGTTTTTGACGGAACGGATGCCATGATAACCACACGCGATTCTTCACGAGGAAATTTCACCAGCATCTCGATAAAGCTAACCATGCAATCACCTGATGGAGTTGTTGAGAAATATATAGCGGTTTCCAAGGTTGAGGGTGTTATTTCATTATAAATTCTTATTTTTAAGCACTCCATAAAATCATTCACACAAAATTTATTTAATTTGACAGCAGCTTTAGATAACTTAGAATACAATACGGAACGTCCCGGATTAAAACTTCCCGAATATGGACGACACGTTCAAAAAATGGTAGATTATGCCATAACGATAGAAGATAAAGAAGCCCGTAATCGTACGGCAAAAAGTATAATTTCGGTAATGGGTAATATGAACCCGCATCTACGTGATGTTCCCGATTTTCAACATATGTTGTGGGATCAATTGTTTATTATTTCAGATTTTGAACTCGATGTAGATTCACCTTATCCGAAACTTTTAAAAGAAGAATTGGAAGAACGTCCGGAACCTCTTCAATATCCTCAAAATTTTCCAAAATATCGTTTTTACGGAAACAATATTAAACGAATGATTGACGAAGCAGTTCGATGGGAGGACGGTTCCAAAAAAGACGGGTTGATTCTAACCATTGCCAATCACATGAAAAAATCTTATTTGAGTTGGAACAAAGATTCCGTTGAAGATATTGTGATTTTTGATCATTTATATGAGCTTTCCGATGGAAAAATTGATTTGCGAAAACGTGATGAAGATTTGAGTGATGCATCCGATTTGATGAAGACCAAGAAACGGTTTTCAAGTTCCAGAAAAAATTATAAAACAAGCAGACGCAAAAGACATTAAAAATTAAGAATGGCTACATTTCAAATTGAAGGAGGCTATAAACTCCACGGGGCAATAACGGCTCAAGGGGCAAAAAATGAAGCATTGCAAATCCTCTGTGCAGTACTTTTAACAGAAGAAGAAGTAATTATCGAAAACATTCCGGACATCATTGATGTCAACAAACTGATTGAAATTCTTAGAAATTTGGGCGTTTCAATCCGGGATCTTGAAAAAGGAAAAAAATCCTTTACAGCAAAAAACATCAATTTAGACTATCTCACTTCCGAACAATATAAAACGGATGCGGCTTCGTTGCGAGGTTCTATTATGATTGTCGGACCTTTGTTAGCCAGATTTGGGAAAGCTTCCGTGCCACGCCCCGGCGGAGATAAAATCGGTCGTCGTCGTGTCGACACGCATTTTGAAGGGTTTATAAAACTCGGCGCCAAATTTTTATACAACAGAGAAGAGCGTTTCTACGGCGTTGAAGCTCCGAATGGTCTTCAAGGAACCTATATGCTCTTAGATCAGGCATCTGTAACCGGAACTGCAAATATTATTATGGCAGCGGTTATGGCAGAAAGAACCACAACAATTTACAATGCAGCTTGTGAACCTTATATTCAGCAGTTATGTAAAATGCTCAATGCCATGGGCGCAAAAATTTCCGGAGTTGGTTCCAATTTGATAACCATTGAAGGGGTGACCAATTTGAAGGGGTGTTCCCATCGGATTTTACCGGATATGATTGAGATTGGCAGCTGGATTGGTTTGGCGGCAATGACAAAAAGTGAAATTACCATTAAAAATGTAAGCTGGGAAAATTTAGGGTTGATTCCTGAAACTTTTCGAAAAATTGGAATTACGCTAAACAGAGTTGGAGACGACATTCACATTCCGGCACATGATAACTACGAAATTCAAAGCTATATCGATGGTTCCATAATGACCATATCCGATGCTCCGTGGCCGGGATTTACTCCCGATTTGTTAAGTATCGTGTTGGTTGTTTGTACACAGGCAAAAGGAAGTGTGCTGATTCATCAAAAAATGTTCGAGAGCCGATTGTTCTTTGTCGATAAACTGATCGATATGGGCGCAAAAATAATTCTTTGCGATCCGCATCGCGCTACCGTAATCGGTCATAATTTTGAATCCAATTTGAAAGCGACAACCATGGTTTCTCCCGATATTCGGGCAGGGATTGCTTTGTTAATTGCCGCACTATCGGCAAAAGGCACAAGTACGATTCACAACATTGAACAAATTGATCGCGGATACGAAAATATCGATGAACGCTTGCGCGCATTAGGTGCAAGAATTAAAAGAGTCTGACCGGAAGTTTCTGTTTATTGCAACTTTCTGTTTTTATTGATTTCATCTTGAAGCTTTCGACGAAGTTTTTGTTCTCTTTCCAAACTGTTTCTTCGATAGTCTTCAATTTCGATTTCCATTTCGGCAATTTTCAATTCGGCATTCCGAATCACTTTGTAGCTGGTTACAAAACGATAGCCTAAAAAGGCACAGGCAAGTACCAAAATCCCGATGATGCTAAAAAGAAGTGCGTTGTAACTGCTTTTGGTCATTTGTATTCCCAGAAACCGAATGCTCTTTTCATTTTCTTGTGAAATTGCCAAATTTTCTTCGGTTTGCTTCAGTTGAAGGTTTAACGTATCAATCGCGGCTTGTTGGTTTTGAATGATGTCCTGCTGATTTGTAATGTTTTGTTTTAATTCACTGATAGAATCCAGAATATTGCTACGCAACGTAGCAAGTTCACTTTTCTTAATCACTTTGTATTCTTTATAGCTGTTACTTTTTTCAAATACCTCATCCATTTGGGTGTTTAAAGTATTGTCTATAATTTGTATGTCTTCTTGAGCGAGGGTGAAAACAGGAAAGAAAACGATGGCAACATATAAAAAGAAGCGCTTTTTCATACATTTAAATTATTTGTGGGGGTTTTATGTATAAACATTACACAAGAGTAATAAAATTGTTAGTAAAGATAGGGATGTTGCCTCGAATTTTGTAAGATTTTTAACACACATCGCTTAATTTAAAATTCAACAGTCAAGGTTTTCTCTTTGAAAGAACAATTGTATTTTTGTTTTCCAAACCGATTAATATATAATTTATGAAAAAAATTTTAACATTAACTGTTGCGCTTGCATTTGGGGTGATTTCGTTTGCTCAAATTTCAACGCCTCAACCCAGCCCGTTTCAAAAAATTGAACAACGCGTAGGCTTGACTGATGTTTCTGTAGAGTATTCCAGACCTTCCGCAAAAGGAAGACACATTTACGGAAATTTAGTACCCTTTGATAAAATGTGGAGAACCGGAGCCAATAACAATACCGTAATCCGATTTAGCAATGATGTGATTGTTAATGGAAAAACATTAAAAGCAGGAAGTTATGCGTTGTATACCAAACCGGGCGTGTCAAGTTGGGATGTTTATTTTTATTCTGACACGAACAATTGGGGATTGCCGGATAAGTGGGACGATTCCAAAGTAGCTGCACATATAAATGTACCCACCAGTCATTTGTCATCAGAAATAGAAACATTTACAATCACTATTGACGATATTACTCACGATGCTGCCAAAATCGGGATTCGATGGGTGAATACCTATGTCGGAATTCCGGTGCAATTCAAAACTGATGAAGCTGTTTTGGCCAACATTCACAACGTGATGAACGGTCCTTCTGCAAATGATTATTATGCGGCAGCAATTTATTATTTTGAAACCGGTAAAGACATTCAGCAAGCCAAAAAATGGATTGATAAATCGATGGAATTATCAGAAAATCCAATGTTTTGGCAACTCAGACAACAGGCGCTGATTTATATGAAAGCCGGCGATAAAAAAGGAGCTATTGCCGCAGCTAAAAAATCGTTGGAACTTGCTAAAAAAGCTAAAAATGACGATTATGTCGCTTTAAATACTAAATCGCTTCAAGAATGGGGCGCCTTGTAATTCCAATTAAAGTTTTGTTTAAAACGGGTTTTTTATTTAAAACCCGTTTTTTTTTTATTCTTTAATGGGACTGATTATCTTCACATCATAAAAGTTGATCGCTCCCCGAATCACCGATAGTAAAACTTCGTTAAGTGCTTTTATAATCTGTATTTTCAGCTCACTTTTGTTGTAAAGCAGACTAATTTCTCGTGCAGGCTGCGGACTTTCAAATGATTTTAAATTCTTTTTGCGTTCTTTAGACAAATCAAGCGTGTGTAAATACGGAAGCAGCGTCATTCCCATCCCTTCATCACTCAATTTTAAAAGCGTTTCAAAACTTCCGCTGTGTAATTGAAAACTATCCGAAGGTTCTCTACGCGAAGCTTTACATATATTCATAATGTTGTCTCGAAAACAATGACCATCTTCCAAAAGAAGAATGTCTTGAAGATTTAAATCCTCGGGAGTAATTTTAGCTTTTGTTCGCAACCGATGATTTTCAGGAATATAGCCAACAAACGGTTCATAATACAACAGCAATTCTTTAATGTTTTCATCATTTAAGGGAGTTGCAGCTATTGCCGCATCGAGATATCCGTCTTTTAATAGTGAAATTATTTCCTGGGTGTTAAGTTCTTCAATCCGCAATTGCACTTTCGGATACCGCTTGTTAAAATGTTTTAAAAACATGGGCAAAAGCGTTGGCATAACCGTGGGAATGATTCCCAGTGAAAATTCTCCGCCGATATATCCTTTTTCCTGATCGACAATATCTTGCATCCGATTGGCTTCGTTGACAATTTTTCGGGCTTGAATAATAATTTTTTCTCCTATTTCAGTGAGTGTGATTGGTTTTTTTGAACGATCGAATATTAAAATATCCAATTCTTCCTCCAACTTTTGAATCTGCATACTCATGGTTGGTTGCGTCACAAAAGATTTTTTGGCGGCTTTGGTAAAGTTTTGATGCTCCGCAACAGCAAGAACATACTGTAATTGCGTAATTGTCATTCAGTAAAAATAATTGATTAGACACTATGCAAATATCAATATTATTTATTGAAAAAATAATTAAAAAATCCCTCTTGATTTAATTTCTAGATATTTATTGATTGCATTTACCGTTAAATCTTCCGGAGCTGTGAGTATGGATATGATTCCGTGTTTCTTAAGTTCATTTACAATTAATTTCTTTTCGTGAATAAATTTTTCTGCAATCACCTTATCAAATATTTCCTGAGTTGTTTTGGCCGGTTTTTTTATAAAAGCGGTCAATTCGGTATTTTCAAAAAAGATAACCACCAACAAATGTGATTTATTCAAAGCACGAAGGTATTTTAGTTGTCTTTCTAAGGCATCGCGGGTTTCAAAATTTGTAAAAAGCAGGAGCAAACTTCGCTGTTTTAAAGTGTGTTTAATATCCAGAAACAAACGGGAAAAATCACTTTCTGAAAAATCAGTTTCAATATTATAAAGTGTGTTAAGTATGAGTTGCATTTGCATATTTCTGCGCGCTGCTTTTACTTTATCTTCAAGTTTGCGTGAAAAAGTAAAAATCCCGGCTTTGTCGTGTTTTCTTAAAACGATATTGGACAAAACCAAAGCCGCATTGATGGAATAATCTAAAAGACTGAGCCCTGAAAAAGGCATTTTCATCACTCTTCCTTTGTCAATCACACAGTAGATGGGTTGGGATTTTTCATCCTGAAACTGATTGATCATTAAGGAAGCTTTTTTTGCAGTTGCTTTCCAATTGATGTTTCGCACATTGTCGCCGATAACGTATTCCTTGATTTGTTCAAATTCCATAGTATCTCCTAATTTCCTGATTTTCTTGAGACCGAAAGGCTGATGTGTTTTTGAAAAGGCAAGAAAATCGTACTTTTTAAACTGAAGAAATGAAGGATAGGTCGGCACCGATTTATTTTCATCAAATTGAATACGGCGCGAAAGTAAACCGATTGGTGTATTTGTGAAAACATTTAAGGCTCCAAATTTGTATTCTCCGCGAGTAACGGGTCGCAAGGAGTATGAAACTTGTTTAGTTTCTCCGGAGTTTAGTTTTAATTTAATGTCAAAATCTCTGATTTGAAATTGCGGCGGAAGTTCATCGATGATTTTTAAATGTAAAGAGAATTTGTGATGATTTTTAAGGGTAATATAAATCTCGTTTTCATCGCCGTTAGAGAATTTATCGGGAAGAATTCTTTTTGCTTTTATCGGTGTTTTTTTAGAATAGAGAAAAAATCCGTCAAGAAGCGTTATCAATAGCAACAAAACCAATACCAGTTGAGCGATCGGAAATAACGCGGGTCGAAAATAAGAAAGGACAAAAAGCAAAACCACTCCAAAATACGCAATGAAGAAGCGTTGGTTAATAAAGAATGATTTAAAGAATTTCTTCACTTCAAAGACGTGTTAAAGGTTATCGTGGAATATCAATTATTTCCAGAATCTGACCGATGATTTTTTCAGGTGTCAAGCCTTCCATTTCCTTTTCCGGAGTTAAAATAATGCGATGTTTTAGGACACTTGGAGCCACTTTTTTTATGACGTCCGGAGTGACAAAATCGCGTCCGTTCATGGCCGCCAGTGCTTTGGAAGCCGTCATGATTGCCAACGAAGCCCGCGGAGATGCACCTAAATAAAGATTGGCATTATTTCGGGTGTTTATGATAATTTCGGCAATGTATTTTAACAAGTGATTTTCAATTACAATTGATTTTACAAGCTTTTGATATTCAATTATTTTTTCGGACGAAAGCACCGGTTTCACAGCTGCCAAAAGCGGTTTTTCTTTTCGATGGTGCTGATTTTCTATAATTCTTAATTCTTCTTCCAAATTCGGATAGGGGACATTAATCTTAAACAAAAATCGGTCTAATTGCGCTTCCGGCAATGCATAAGTTCCTTCTTGTTCAATGGGATTTTGCGTTGCAAAAACAAGAAAAGGTTTTTTCATATCGTACCGGATTCCGTCCATCGTGATTTGATATTCTTCCATGACTTCAAAAAGTGCTGCTTGAGTTTTTGCCGGCGCACGATTAATTTCGTCAATGAGAATAATATTGGAAAACACAGGGCCCTTTTTAAATTCAAAAGCCTGGTCTTTCGGATTAAAAATAGACGTCCCCAAAATATCGCTCGGCATTAAATCGGGGGTAAATTGAATGCGGCTGAAATCCGCATCAATGGATTTTGCAATCAATTTTGCGGTTAAGGTTTTTGCTACTCCCGGAACGCCTTCAATCAAAACATGACCATCGGAAAGAATCGCTACAATGAGCAGTTCTAACATTTCTTCTTGTCCGACAATAATTTTTTGCAATTCCGATTTAATTTCGGTGACCGCTGCGTTTAATTCGTCCAAATCAATGCGTGAACTAAAGTGCGATTCAAAGTTATCTGTGTTTTCCATGAGATTCGTTACGGTTAAAATTTTCTATTTTTTTATTTAATTCTATCAAATCGTTTTCTGAATGATTGGGTTTTTCTTTTAGTTTTTCTATAAATTCAATCAAATCTTTCGTTTTATGATAATCATTTCCGGACTTTAAAGCCAGTTTATGAATAAATTCATCAGACATTTCCTGAGTTTCTAAAAAGAACTTGGAACGAACGGAACTGAAAAAATACGTAATCTTTTTTGCTATGATGTTGCTGTAATTGCGATGTTGATAATACAGACTTCCCACGCTTTTCGTAAATGAAATGGTCAGGTTTTCCACCGGCGGAATGACGGGAATTATTTGCTGTTCTCTTTTTCCTCTGAAAATAACAAATAATAACAAACCAATCATCAATAGATAATACCCCGACTTTAACCCGGTTTCCGAAAGTACAAACCGCAGGGGTGTGGTGACAATAACTTTTCCGGTTTTGAGATATTCATCCCAATAATAAACAGCTCCGTCTAAATAGGATAGGCTGGCGGCGGCAAACTCCTGTGAATCTGATAAAAGATTGTAATTACTGAAAACTTCAGGAAGCGAATGAATATAAAATTTGCCTGCTCCGTAATCGATAGAAACAAAATTTGCAATGTCTTTTTCCTCGGATTGTGTATAGGAAATAATTTTAGTTGTGGTCGAATCCATTTTGGAGAAATATGCCGGATCGGGAATTTCCAAGGAAGTGTTTTCGGATGATTTTAATGTATTTTCTACAAAATTTGTTTCAATTGTAGATTTCTGAACTTCAATGATATAACTGGTTTTTATTTTTAAACTGTCAGCCAGGGGACCGAAAAAATCTTTGGTAGCAAGAAACACGGTATTTCCTTCTTCGACAAAATTTAATAATGCATTGGATTGTTGTAAATCAAATCCTAAGTAGTCATTGATAAAAATAAATACGGAATTTTTCGGTAATTCATTTTCAACTAAAAATTCATAAGGATCTGCCGTAGATTTAATTACAGGTTTTTCCAAAAGATTGGGCAACTCTTGATAAATCACATAACATCCGTATGGAATTTTATCGGATGAAGTATAACTGGAACGCCAATTAATCGAAGTCGGGCGAAACAATTCGGCAATAATGAGCAGCAGGATAAAAAAACCGAAAATCCAAAGCAGTATTTTTGATTTATTTCTACCCATAATTTACCTTGTTTTCTAGTTGTTTAAAATCTGTATTTGCTTTTTCAAAATCATGGGTATTGAGGTCGTATGCTCCATACCAACTGTGATCGTACCAATAGGAAATTTTTTTAAAACAATATTTTATATCAGAATTTTGAATTTCTTTAGTATAATCACTGTTTGTTTTCTTGCTGTTTAAATTGATAAAATTCTTTTTGGAAAGTACCTGAAGTGATTTTAAATAGCTGTAACGAATTGCCAACCGATAATCATCAGATTTGAGCGCTTCACTAATCAAACGGTTATAATCTGTGTCGGCAATGTCCTCAATGCTATATTCCTGATTTTCAATGGGGTTTATTTCTTTTTTAATGATTGAAAAACTCGGATGAGTTGACAAAACTCTGAAAATCAAATAACAGGTAAAAGCGATAAACAGCCCGTAAAAAAGTATTTCAAAAAATATGACCGTTTCATTACTTATTTCAATATTAAAACTATTCCCGATTTTTTGGAAAAACCATTTTAAGAAATTCTGTATAAGATTTTGATTTTCACCTATATCTTCGGTATAGTCGAACTGACTTCCTGTGTATTTTTCGTTCAGATTTTCACCAAATTCTCTTTTTACAATCGGTACTTCCGTCGAAGCGGAAAGAATTTCAGAAGCATAATTTGTCTGAAACAATCCGAAAAACATAAAGAATATAAGAGTTGCAAAATGTTTTTTCATGAAATTCCGATTTGTTCAATTCGCTCTCGTGCGGCTTCGTTATTTTTTTCTTCATAAAACGAGAAAAACAACACACCGTTGATAAATTGCGTGAGTATTTGAAAAAACAGATAACTAACTATCAAAACGGTAATGATTATAATCCATAAAATTTTATAAAAAACGGAGTCCGCCAATGATTCTGTAGAAAAATAAGAGATTATTCCGACAAGATATCCGGGAACCATCATCACAGTCAGCGCCATCACGCCTAATAACAATCCCAAAACAATATGAGAAAGGACGCTTTTTATAAAATTTGAAGTCGTGAATTGCCATCCGATTGAAAAGCTGTCTGTAACTTCTGATTTTGTATAAAACATAGCCATAAATGATATTCCCATCCAAATTCTGTAACCGGTTATAGCCACAAAATAAATTAGAATGCCAAATAACGGAATGAGTCCGGCAAAAGTGCTCACTATAAAAACGCCGATATAAATGACTCCCATAAGCAAAATGAACAGGAAAATATTGCCCGACATTTTTCGGATGCTTTCAAAAACATTTTTTCTGTCGATAGGTTCCCCTTTATTCTTGACGTATTCCGCCATATAAGAAGCTGCCAAACTGTAATTAAGGATGGAAGTAACGAGCATCAGAACCAAAAAAAGCCCCATTCCCATTAAAATGTTTCGTTCTTGAAAGGGATCGTCTGTTGCATGGAAAAAAATCAAATTCCAATATCCGGAAACCAAAAAATAACTTACCGCAATAAATCCGATTGCAAAAAAACTGTTGTACCGCAGGAAAATAGCAAAGAAAGGATTAAAATTTAATTTTAAAAATTTAATGTAAGCATCGATAATTTCTCCGATATCTCGTGCTTTTCTCAGTTCAAATGATTTTTCCGGCATATTTGCGATGAAGAATTATTGGATAAACAATGTAATAAAAAAGAATTAAAAGCAGCGAACCAAAAATAATAGTTCCTGCCAACCATAACGGCATATCGGCATATCGGGTAATAAAACCTTCTATAAATCCGGCGAGGATAAAAAACGGAATCGTGCTGACCACGATTTTCAGACCGTCTTTGGCTCCTTTAATGAAAGAAACTTTTCGAGAATATGTTTTAGGAAAAAGGATGCTGTTTCCCATAACAAGACCGGCACATCCTGCAACGATAATTACCGAAATTTCTATCGTTCCGTGCAACCAGATACTTTTTGACGCTTCAAACAACAGTCCATGGTTGTAGAACATGGTAAAAAAAGCACCGATCATCACGCCGTTTCTAAAAAGAATGAGGCTCGTCCCGACTGAGGTAATAACACCAAATGCATAAGCCAGAAAAGCCACGCGGATGTTGTTAATGGTTATTCCCAAAAACGACCCTATTTGACTTCCGCTTTTGTATATTGCCGTAGGTTCGCCTTTGGCAATATTTTCTAAAGTGAGATTTACATAATTGTCGCCCATAATGAGTCGGATAAAAGAATAATCATTTAATGAAGAAATGACGCCGATAAAAGTGGAAACCGCAAAAATTAAAAAGGAATAAAAAAAGGTTTTTTGATATTTATAGAAAAATAAAGGGAATTCAATTTTCCAGAAATCAATAATGTTTTTCTTGGATTCTTTTTTGTTTCTGTAAATTAGTTGATGCGCTTGAGATGCCAGTGCATTCAGGTATGTATGCGTGTTGCTCTGAGGATAATGGGTTTGTGCATATGCCAAATCATTGGTAAGTTGAATGTAATAATCGGCAAGTAAATCGGGATTTACATGCTATTTAGAATGGAGAGCTTTTTCAAATGCTATCCATTTTTCCTTATTTTGCTTGATGAATG
>JAAYLC010000003.1 GCA_012522045.1 Bacteroidota bacterium | reverse complement strand
TTAATTATCCTAAAGTTAAAATACAAATTTGCTACAGTTGCTTAATTCAAGGGCTTATATTTAAAATATTTGCCTATTTTTAAATCCTAATTAAACCCATAAAGGGTTTTTAGACGAACTGACGTTTCTCAGCTATAAGCAGGCAGGGCTTTCACCACTGAACTTCCTACGAAGCACGAAACCCCTGCTTGCGTATAGGTGATGTTGGTGGCTGGTTTTCTATTTATCTCATAACAATTATTGACTATTTGGAAACTATAAATTTTTTATTTGAAACATTTCCATTGTGGTCGATTTGTAAAAAATATGTGCCGTCTATTAAAGTCGAAACATCTAAAGTGTTAAATGTGTTCGCAGCAGATTTCTGAAACAAAATAGTTCTACCAAAAATGTCAATAACTCTTAAATCCGAATTGTCAGGTATATTTTCAATATTTAATATTCCATTTGTCGGATTTGGGAAGATATTGAATTGAAGCGATGTGTTTTCTATAACTGAAGTACTCAATGGTGTATCTCCAATCAAACGCATAATTCCAGTTGGATTATAGTTAAAATATCCTACAAAAGTGATGTTTCCATCAGCTTGAATTATAAGGTCTTTAATGTCATTATTAACGTATTTTTTTGGAAAAATGGCGTCAAGAGAGCCGTCTGTATTGTATCGTTCTACAACAAAAGCTTCACTTGGTGCTCCGAAATTTTGGTTTGCGACAAAAATCTTTCCATCAGATTGAACATCAATTACATAATTTCTAATGTTGGAAAATGAATGGGTGATTGCAAAGCTCGTATCGAGACTGCCATCTGAATTTAATCTATCTACCCCAAATGCCAAACTGTTATTGTTTCCATAATTTCCTCCAATCATAATCTTTCCGTCAGGTAAAAGTTTCATAGTATATACTTGACCATAAAACCCATCCATAGCAGTTGAAAAATTAGCACTTGCATCAAAAGAATTATCTATTGTTCCATCGCTGTTTAATCTTGTTATGAGTACACTTGTAGTTCCGTTGTAACTACCATAGTGCCCTCCAATTAAAATTTTACCATCGGGTTGTACTAACATTGTATTTATTCTTACACCTCCAAAACCTGTTCCTCCTGAAATTCCGGTTCCAGCATCAAACGAATTGTCAAGCGTGCCATCAGCATTTAACCTAATTAAATTACCTAATACAACTTTACCATCCGCCTGCACGGCAAAGGTTGAAACGCCGGTTACGGAAGAAGGAGCGGTAAAGCTTTGGTCAATACTCCCGTCAGAATTGAGTCGAATTATTCCCGGTAAGGACTCGTCATTCGATTCCAAGAAGACGCCACCCACCAAAATCTTGCCATCAGATAAAACCTCAATGTGATTTATTGATGCACCCCATTTTTCAGTAAATGGGCTGGTAAAACCATTGTCGCGCGTGCCATCTAAATTTAATCTAATGATGTAAAGTGCTTCGTTATCATCGTAGGTTTTAAATGACCCTCCTACCAAAAGTTTTCCGTTCTGTTGTTGTTTTACTGTTTCACATTTTCCCGTCCAAATGTCGGGACCGAAGCCTGATCCAAGATTGAAGTTTGGGTCTATGGTTCCGAGTTGTGCAAATGTAGATATACAGATGAATAGTATTGCTCCGAGTGTAAGTAATATTTTTTTCATTCTTTTAATTTTAGTTATATTTATAAATAGCCACAAATGCACGAATTTTGTTCAATTAAATTCGTACATTTGTGGTGTTTTTTTATTGATTTACAATCAGTTTCTTATTTGAAACACTTCCCTTGTTTTCAATTTGGACTAAATATACACCGTTTGTAAAACCTGAAATATTTACTGATTCAAAACTATTTAAACCCTTTTGTTCATACATTACTTTTCCCGTAAGGTCGATAATGCGAAGAGTAGTATTTTCAGGAATATTGTTTATATGAACTATTTCAGAAGCAGGGTTAGGGAAAATGTGAATCTGGCTAGATAGCTTTTCATTATTTACTATATTAGCTGTAGGGCTGTACTTCAAAACTCTAAGTAGATTTTGCATAGAGCCAAGTCCAAAAGAGATAAATAAGTTATTGTCATCATCAAATGTCATCCAAGGTTTATGTATAGAAGATATAGTGCCGAAACTTTCCGAAGGCTGTCTATTTCCATAATGCTCCCACCCAGTACCATTATATTTGAAGACAAAGCCATCTCCGTTGCTACCAGTATAAATTAAATTCAAATCATCATTTTTATCAAACTGAAGGATGTTAAAGTTACAGCTTTGAGCCTGAATTCCAGTAGTATCAAAAGGCATCCAAGTATCATTAGTTTCATCATATTTGTGAATTAATAAATTGTCACTTGATTTATTAGACACAAAAATTTCGCCTGCATTATTAACAGCCATAGAGCTAAGCCCTAAAGATGCGTTTATACTTGGAATAGGTGCATTTTCTTCTAGTTGAGTAAACCCATCTGCTATTGTTCCCTTGAAAAAGTAAAGGAAATTTGAAGATTGTGTTACAACAGACACATAAAATTGACCATTTTTGATAATGATTTTATTGGAGTGATTGATAACTCTAGGAGGTACAGGAACATCTTCTGCAATCAAAGTAGCTTGAGTTACTGTGCCATTATCAAACTGATTGAGAATTAGATCATAATATGCTGGACCACTAGCTCCTGCTTGTACTGAGATAAAATAAATGTTGTTGTTTTCATCACTAACAAGACCTCCTCGAAATTCAGGTGTATAATACGATTCCCAAAGTTCGTCAACCTCATTATACACATAGATTGTGTCTAACATTCCAATATAAATTTTATTCGAGGGTGTAATTACAAAATCAAGGTGTGATTCGTTATTTGCAGTAATACGAGGTAAATCTTGACCTAACTGCTCCCAATTTATTCCTACTTGTTTTTTTAAACGAACAACTAAATCGCCTCAATCTACATGCTCAGTTTCTAACAAATACAAATCATTATCAGGTGAAAATTCAATATAGCTATACACACTCGATGAATTATTGTCATTTAGCTCATAATTAGAATAAAGTTGCTCCCAAGTAGCTTGGGATATAACTAAATTAATGTTAAGAATAACTGTTAATAGAATTAAAATCATTTTTTTCATAATTGTAAATTTTTATTAGTAAAGATGAGATGATAAAAACAGATTTTCAATACGCAATTCTTCGTATTTTTTTGTGTTACTACATTCCAAATCTGTATCCAACCCCAAGGGTAAATCGAGAGGCAGCAGTAGCTATGGAAGTTTTATTAATCATTTTATGAAAGCGTGCTGTTATAAACAAACCGTTTTCATAAAGTAAGCTTGAGGTAATTTTCCAACTATTAAAAGGATGTTTAGGTTCTCCTGCATTGTGGGTCGAAGAGGGCTTGTTTATCGCGTATGGTCACCCCATCAATTCGGGCTGCAATCAACATTCCCCCTTCAGCGGAAACCGTATTTATCAACTGTGCAACGGATTGAAAAGACGCAATGACTACTGTTAAGAAAACAACAATAGTTTTTGTTAAGTTCATGTCTTGACTTTTATGTAAAACAAAATTTTGGTCAAAAAATTTAATGATTACATGTTTCGTAAAATCATAAATCCAATTCCGAAATCAAAATGAAAGCCCAGGTAAGGTCTATATCCTATTGATGAAGAAATAGTATATCTAAAGCTTTTGGCTAATTTGTGGGAAGGAATTGAGCCATACACATTGTAGGTAACCCTTCCACCTAATGGAAATGCATTTTTCAGTCCGTCAGATTTTAAATCTTTTCCAACATGTTCACCTGATATTGCATCTCTGAAAGTATTTATAGGTGCAATAATACCATCAATGGTCATTACAATGTAATTGTCGAAAATCCTGTTCACCCTCGGTTTTTTGACTTGAACAACACTCGCATTTATTCTTTTAAACTGTAATCCACCAATAATAGATAATGTACTAAAGTTCACATTATCCCTTGCCCCTTTATACCCTTCGTTCGATGTATGGTCATTTCCCTCTTTTGGGTTAACCCCAAGCGTTTTATAATTAACCGTGGCGTTAAAACCAAAAGCATTTCTCCGAGGCAGGTCGGTGTTGAAAAACTTTGATTCTGTATACACATAAGCCCCGGATCGTTCCGTACTTCCCGAAATAAGGACTTTTTCGTTGTTTAGCTTGGTTTTATCTCTTATAAAAAGTGCCCCGGTAAGTTCTATCTCAAAGTTTTTTCGATAAGCCTTGTCAAAATGAAAACTTGCATACGATTTTCTTATTTTAGTTTGCAAATCAATTTTATCATTTAATGAATAACGAGCGATGGCTCCAATATTCAAATCTGCCAAAAAGCCCATAGAACCGGAAGAACCATCAATTCCTGTTTCTGTTAGAATTAATAATTTAGCAACATTATTAGGATCATTGTGCCGAAAATCAAAATCATTTTATCTTGAGCAAATGATGAAATAGCAAAACATATTGCTATTGGTAGAATTAATAAACTTTTTTTCATTGTTATTTTTTTCTACAAAGAAATGCTCATTAACAAGAATATTCAATACGCAGTTCCGCGTATTTTGGGTAGCCTCTAATGCACGAATGAGTTGTTATCAATATATTTATGTCTGCATTTCAACCTTACAAGAGGATTTTTTACTAAACTATCCCATTGTCAGATGCCTTTTTTACAGCTTTTAGTTTATTGCCTACTTGAAGCTTGCGATAAATATTCTCAATATGCTTACGAACAGTATGGTAGCTAATATGAAGGTTGCTCGCTATTTCTTCGTTGGTCAGACCATTTTTAAGTTGAGTAAGTAGTTCTATTTCTCGTTGGGTAAGACCAAAGTCTTCTACTTTTTGTTCTTTGGAGATGGGTTGGCGAACTAACTGGAGGGTTTTTAAGGCAATAACTGGACTCATAGCGGCTCCACCAGAAAGAGTGTCCATGATGGCTTGAAAAATTTCTGTACCGTTATCTTCTTTGAGTAAATAACCTGATGCTCCTGCTAAAATAGCATTGAAAAGGTTTTCGTCATCATCAAAGGTAGTAAGGATGAGTACCTTGATTTGAGGATATTTGGTTTTTACAGCTGAAGTTGCTGCAATACCATCCATTTCTGGCATTTGTAAATCCATCAAAACCAAGTCGATATTATGATTTTTTTGAAGGTTTTTCAATAACTCTTTACCGTTTTTTGCGGTGTGTTTTATTTCAATTTCAGGATGTTTTGCCAAGCGATTTTTCAACCCTTGCAAGGCAAAGCTATTGTCTTCCGCTATGGCAATATAAATGGGCATTGGTCTTTTATTTAAATTTTCCACTAAATTATTCTTTTAATGATTTGTTAACCATACGCAGTTATTCGTATTTTTCATTTTAAAAGCAACCGCTTACCTTAGTCCCTTTGTTTGGCTCGCTTTTAATTTGCAACTCGCCTTTTAGTTCTGTAATTCTCGACTGCATATTTTTCAAGCCATTACCGTTTTGGACAGCGGAAGCTTCAAA
Source organism: Bacteroidota bacterium (assembly GCA_012522045.1). Taxonomy (GTDB): domain Bacteria; phylum Bacteroidota; class Bacteroidia; order Flavobacteriales; family Flavobacteriaceae; genus JAAYLC01. The sequence continues at coordinate 2,262 of JAAYLC010000003.1, read as the reverse complement.
ACCAATTCCGTCATCTGTAATTGAAAAGCATATCTTGTCTGTTACTTCTATATTGATATAAATATTTTGGGCTTTGGCATATTTATAGGCATTGCTCACAGCTTCTTGTATAATACGAAAAAGGTGGGTCGCCTGTATGTCTGTAAGTGTTTTTTCGGTATTTCCTTGGGAACGTACGATAATTTTAGTTCCATTTTGGTTTAGTGGTTTAAAGAAATCTCGTAATCGAAGTGCAAGAGCGTCTATTGAAATTTCTTGATTATTTAATAGCCAAACGGTTTTGCGTAATTCTCTCATGCTTAACGATAATGCTTTTTGTAAGTCGGGATAATTTTCGGCAATTTGTGCTGATGACATCTCTGGTAGTTGCTCAATAGAAGCATTAATGAGGGTAAGGTAAGAGCCGATATTGTCGTGTAGTTCTCTAGAAATACGTAATCGTTCTTCTTGTAGATGGGTGCGTTCTTTTTCTTCGGCAAGTTTCAGCTCCAAAGCCGATCGTTTGGCTATTGCTTCTTTTCGTTTGAAAAGGAAAAATAAAAAGCCTGCAATAAGCAATAATAATCCAAGAGAAGAAACAAACCACAAGTTTCGTGTTCTTAAATCAAGTTCTTTTTGTTGAATGGTTTGCTGCTGTTCAAGGATGGCTTTGTCTTTTTGGGCGGTTTCGTACTTGGTTTCAATTTCTGCAAGTGATTTAGCCCTGTTTATACTGTACAAGGTATCCATCATCTGCATCTCTTGTTTTTTCAGGTCATAAGCCTTTTTATGTTGATTTTCATTTTCATAAACAGTAGACAACAATTTAGAGGTATGGATAGCCAAGTCCAAATATTGTTTTTTTGTTGATAACTCTAAAGAAGATTCAAAATATGTTTTCGCATTTTTATGGTCTTTTTCGCTTAAATGGTATTCACCCAGATTATTCAGATTGATGGCAAGGGGAAAGGTATCTTTTAGGGCTTTTCTAATTTCAAGAGCTTCTAACAATAATTTTTTTCCTTTTTCCTTTTTCCCCATTTCGGAAAGTAAGCTCCCTAAATCATCTAAAATATACCCTATGCTTACAGAATCACTTGCTAAACGAGCGTTGGCTTCTGATTTTTGAAAAACATTTAGTGCTTTTTCCTTTTCTTCTAACCGTAAAAAACAGGTTCCCATATGTCCATAACCTGTTCCAGAAAGTGCGATTAAATTATTTGCTTCTGCGAGCTGTATCCCTTTTTGGTGGTACTCCAACGCTTTGTGTATTTTTTCTTTATCTATAACATTGTTCGCCCTTCTAGCACTTCTGGAATAATGCATCCCAATGGCGTAAAGAATGTTTATTTCATCTTCGACAAGGTTGTTTTTTTCACTTACGGCAAGTGCTTCCACCAAATAGTTAAAACCCAATTCACGTTCGTTACGGAAGTAATATGTTTCGGCTATCAACTGGTTTGCTTTTACCAGCCATTTGGGTTGATTGTTTGTCGTAGTCCAATTTATTATTTGATGGCTATACACAAGACTGGAGTCCGAATTTGTGTTGCGTATGTCGATTGCCCGTTGGTATTTTTTAGCTATTTCGGTTTCGGTGAAAGTTTGTTGTGCCCACAACTGTGTGCCGGCATATAGTAAAAAAATCAGTATGGCAATGGGTAACTTACTCATTAATTGAAATTAAGTGCACAAAGTTAAAAATAAGTACAAAAGTTACGATACGTAGTTCTTCGTATTTTGGGTTTTGGGCTATTTGAGACCAGAGCCAACAGGCTAAAGAACTTTTAAATTGTCAGGTTGCAAAGTTTCCGTTTTCAGTCGTTACTTTCAGGGTTGCACTGTTTTTTACGATTGGGCATAACGTTCAAGTGTATGAGCAGTAGCGGATTAAAACCTACAAACATTTCGGTTAAACACTTACCTTTATTTATATTCATTTCGTTTCAATTTAGCACCAAACCCGCTATTGCTTATACACATTGTGCCTGTTGCACAACTTCCTCCAAATATAGTTAAAGATGGTTTATTTACTGAATTAAAGACATAATATATCGTATATTAGTAATGTTTATTACGTTTTTTCTATGCAAGGACGAAAATATTTTACCCCAAAACTATTTTATGAGCTGAGCCTGGATGGCTTGGTTCCCCGGGAAGATTTCTATCGAAAAGTAAACGAATATTTAGATTTACATTTTCTATACAAGGCAACAGAAAAATACTACGGAAGTGAAGGTCAGCAGAGCATTGACCCGGTTGTTTTTTTCAAGATATTGTTGG
>JAAYLC010000058.1 GCA_012522045.1 Bacteroidota bacterium | reverse complement strand
TAATTATCCTAAAGTTAAAATACAAATTTGCTACAGTTGCTTAATTCAAGGGCTTATATTTAAAATATTTGCCTATTTTTAAATCCTAATTAAACCCATAAAGGGTTTTTAGACGAACTGACGTTAGGGCCCATTATAAAAAACCATTTCCAGTAAAAAGAACAACTCGGGAATTTAATTTAACCAAAAAAAATAAAATGAAAAAACTATTAATTGTATTACTGATTACCACTTCTGGAAGTCTATTTGCTCAATCTAGTCCAGAAAATCTAATAAATGATTTTTTTGTTACTTATGAAAAAGATGCGGGAAAAGCCGTTAAAGATTTATACGCAACAAACAAATGGACAGAAAGAATAAAAGATGGAATTGCCAATATCGTATCTTCCGTTAATGGATTTACAGAAAGTTATATGGGAAAATATTACGGGTACGAACTTATCACCAAGAAAAAATTCTCAGAAAGTTTTGTATTATATTCATATTTAGTAAAATATGACAGACAACCACTTAGATTTACTTTTAAATTCTATAAAGCAAATGATAAATGGACATTAAATTCATTTTCATTTGACGATAGTTTTGGTCACGAAATTGAGGAGGCTGCAAAGCTTTACTATTTAAACTTGAGTGACAAGTAAAGATTAAAAAAAATAAAAAAGCAACGGCGGATTATCTCATAATTTTGCAAAAGTCGTTTCCTAACCCGAAAATAATTTTGCGTTTGCAAAGGTCGCAGTCGAAAAAAACGCAACGGATTAAAAAAACAACAGAAACCGAAATAAATAACGGCCCTAACAGCGGCTATGCGCCAGGCGGGAAAACCGTCTTCGGTTGACAGATTACGGATGCGAGAAATGAGCGTTTCCAAAAGAACAATTTTAGTAAAAAGCCCCGCCCGGCGCGTAGTCGCATCACGTTATCGCTCAGTGTAAAAAGCCAACGCACATTCAAGCACATTTGGTTTTGCCGACCCACAAGCCAACGCAAAAAACCAAAAGAGCCTATTTTTTTGCCCTCGCTCGGACTGAGAAATTTGAAAATATATTGTAGATTTGACAAATTAGTCCAAACAAATACGACAAGATGAATTCTTTTGGAGAATATTTACGAAACAGACGAGAACAACTGGGACTTCCTCTTAGAAAGGTTGCTGCCGAACTCGACATTGACACCTCTATTTTGAGCAAGATTGAGAGAAACGAACGAGTGGCGACAAAAGAAATGTTGCCGACTCTAGCTAAGACTCTAGAAATTCAAGATAAAGAAATACAGATAGAATTTATTCAATCGACAGTTTTAAGTGAACTTGGTGACTTGGAATTTTTGGCTGATGGACTTAAAAACGTATTGAAAAAATTATGAGTACAAAATTTTTCACAAACGAAGAGCAAAATACACTTCTAAAAAAAATAGAAGGTATTTTCAAACATAAAAACATCCATTTCTTAGATGCTTTGGTTGGATATTTTCGAGCATCAGGATATTTCCAAATCCGTGAATTTGTTGAGAGTGCTCAAGAAATAAGAATTCTTGTAGGTATCAACATTGACTCTTTGGTTTATCAAGCCAATCAGCAAGGAGTCTTATTTGACGGTGATGCAGAAAAGGCACAAGAAGAATTTTTTCAGGAAGTAAAAAAGAATATCCAAGAGGCAGAATACGACAAGACCGTTGAAGGTGGAATGATACAATTGATTAAAGACATTACCACTGGAAAAGTAAAAATCAAGATTCACCCCAAGCAAAATATACACGCTAAGATTTATATTTTTCGAGAGAAAGAAAAGCACGACCACGGTTATGGCTCTGTAATTACTGGTTCTAGTAACCTTACAGATGCAGGTCTTTCAAAAAATTTCGAATTTAATGTTGAACTAAGGGACAATTCAGACATTGATTTTGCAACCAAAACTTTTGACAAACTTTGGGAAGAAGCTGTTCCAGTTGATATGGATAGCATTGAAAAACTTCAAAAGGAAACCTATCTAAACGATAATTATACACCTTATGAAGTGTATTTGAAATTTCTGATTGAGTATTTCGGAAAAAGCATAGAATTTGACCCTAACTCTATTTCTGATTTACCGAAAGGTTTCAAAAGATTATCGTATCAAGTGGATGCTGTAAATGACGGCTTTTCCAAAATGATGAAACATAATGGGTTTTTCTTAGCAGATGTTGTAGGACTTGGGAAGACCATTGTTTCAACCCTAATTGCAAAGAAATATTTTTACACCAATGGGTTTCCTGAACATCGGTCCCGAACGCTAATCATCGTACCACCAGCATTAAAGGATAATTGGATTGAAACCATTGAAAAGTTCAACCTAGACAATGTGAAAATCATAACGAATGGAAGTTTGCATAAAATCAATGATGCGACCATTTATGATTTAATCATTGTGGATGAAGCCCATAAATTCCGTTCCGATACAGCTGGAATGTACAATGACTTACAGAAGATTTGTAAAACACCGACAAGAAGAACTTTGCCAGACGGAACATCTGTTCCGAAAAGAGTGATTCTAGTTTCAGCAACGCCATTGAATAACAAACCAGAAGACATTGCCAACCAAATCTATTTATTCCAAGATAGTAAAGAATCTACCTTAGAAGTGGGTAATCTTCAACACTTTTTTAGACAACAGATTGATGCTTACAAAAAACTAAAAGACGAATCGGATATTGCCAAAGTTCAAGCTGGGGTAAAGAAAATTTATGAAAAGATTAGAACAAAGGTGATTGAGCCGCTAATAGTGCGTAGAACGAGGACGGACTTAATGGCTCACGAATTGTACGCAAAAGATTTGGAAAAACAAGGTATTAAATTTCCTATAGTAAGGCAGCCAAAAAAAATATTGTATGTGCTTGAACCACACTTGGAAGAATTGTATGACAAAACCATTCACGTTTTAAGTCACGAGACGCAAGGGTTAAAATACAATCGTTATCGTGCTATCGGGTTTTTGAAACCGCACAAAAAGAATAAATACAAACAAGCGGATATGATCTCGGCTCAATTAGCTAAGATTATGAAAACGCTTTTGGTAAAAAGAATTGACAGTAGTTTCTATGCTTTCAAACAGTCGCTTTTCCGATTTATGAAAGCCACAGAAGCAATGGTAACAATGTTTGAAAATGGTCGCATTTTCATTGCTCCCAATTTGCCGGTTTCGGATATGATAAACGAAGGCAAAGAGGAAGAATTAATGGATTTAGTTTTGGAGAAGTCTATAGAAGACCCAACAATTGATATTTGCGAGCCTGATGATTTTGAATATGATTTCTTACCTGGACTACAGCACGATTTAAAATTGCTCAAAGAATTGTCTACTGAATGGGAAAAGGTAAACGAAGACCCAAAATTGGATGTGTTTATCGAATACTTGAAAAACACCCTTTTAAATAAATCCATTAATCCTGAATCCAAATTAGTGGTATTTTCTGAGAGTAAGGAAACGACCGAATATTTAGAGAAAGAACTCCCTAAACATATTTCTGCTAGCATTTTATCGGTGGATAGTAAAACCAGAAAAGATAGAATGCCAACTGTTCGCAAAAATTTTGATGCCAACTTGCCCAAAGCCGAACAAGAAGATGATTACAGTATCATTCTGACCACCGAAGTATTGGCTGAAGGTATCAACTTGCACCGTTCTAATGTGATTGTGAATTATGATACACCTTGGAACTCTACCCGCTTAATGCAAAGAATCGGACGTGTGAACAGAATCGGCTCAACGGCTGATGAAGTTCACGTTTTTAATTTTTACCCTACAGCAAAAGTGAACAATGACATTGAATTGGAGAAAAAAGCAATTATGAAATTGCAATCCTTTCACGCAGCACTGGGGGAAGACAGTCAGATTTATTCTCCTGATGAAGAGACAGAAACTTTCGGTCTTTTTGATAAAGAAATCGAAGAAGAAAAAGATGAAAAATTGGCTTACTTGATGATGATTCGAGACATTAAGGAAAAAACGCCAGGACTGTTTAAGCAAATCAAAAATATGCCTTTCCGTGCAAGGGTTGGAAGAAAAAATAAAGAGCTAAACCAAAGTACCATTTGCTACATCAAAGACAGCAAACGTGATGCTTTTATTTTGGTAAAAGACAATGAGGAAACTGAAGAGCTAACCTTTTTGGAAACGGTAAAAATATTTGAAGCAGAAGTTTTGGAAAAAGCCATTCCATTACATTCAAAACACCACGAACAAGTTCAAGCAGGTATTTTGTTGTTTTCTGATTTATTGGAAAAGGAAAAAGCAAAGGACAAAAAAATTGATACTACCCAAGGTCCTAATGAGAAAAAAGCAAATGCTTATTTAAACGCTATGCTCAATCTTCCGTTGGTGAATGAAGAAGAAAGAGCTTTAATTATCAAAGCCAAAGAAGCTTTGCGTCAAGGTCGTTTTCAAAACTTACAAAGAGACATCAATAAGTTTCAACGCACTTTGAAGAAGTTTCCATTGAAGCCTGCAATCATTTTGGAAAAAGTCATTGAGATTTTAAAAGGCTATCCTTTAATGAATGAAGAAACAGAACAGGAATTCGAGAAGAAAATTGTAAGGGTTAAAAAGTTGAATCCTGAAATTATTATCACTGAAAGTTTTAGCGAATGAGCCAACATAGCAAGGAACATCAAAATATAGAGTGGAAAGAGTCTTGGCACAATGACTACTTTAAGTGGATTTGTGGTTTTGCGAATGCTCAAGGTGGTATTTTGTTTGTCGGTATTGATGACAAGGGCAACACCAAACATTTAGATAATGCCAAAAAACTTTTGGAAGACTTGCCAAACCAGGTTAGGGATCTTTTGGGTTTGATGGTAGATGTGAGCTTGCATACAACAAATGGAGACGATTATTTGGAAATTGTGGTAGAGCCATACCCTTTCCCTATCAGTTTAAGAGGTAAATACTATTACAGAAGCGGAAGTACTTTGCAGGAATTAAAAGGTGCTGCTTTGGCAAAGTTTTTATTGCAACGACAAGGTAAAAAATGGGATGGCGTGCCTATTCCTAATGTTACCGCTGAGGATTTAAAGAACGACACTTTTGAGTTCTTCCGAAAGAAAGCCACAAAAAGCAAACGATTAGAACCTGAGGATTTAGACGGAACCAACCAAGAGCTTTTGGAAAGTTTACAGTTGTATCTGGAAGAAGAAAAAATGCTCAAACGAGCCGCTATTTTACTTTTTCATCCAAAACCCGAGAAATATGTAACGGGTGCTTATATCAAAATTGGCTACTTTGAAAACGAAGCGGACTTGATGTATCAAGATGAAGCCCACGGTAATTTGTTTGAGCAGATAGAGAAAACAATGGATTTACTCTTTAGCAAATACATCAAAGCATTGATAAGCTATGAGGGGATTTCAAGGGTCGAAACCTATGAATATCCAAAAGAAGCCATACGAGAAGCTTTATTGAATGCTGTGGCTCACAAAGATTATTCGGGTGGTGCACCTATTAAAATCAAAGTATTTAATGACCGAATAATGATTTGGAATGATGGTCAATTGCCTGACAATTGGACGATAACCAATTTATTGAAGAAACACGCTTCAAAGCCATACAATCCCGATATAGCCAATACTCTTTTCAGAAGTGGCTACATTGAATCTTGGGGAAGAGGTATTGAAAAAATGATGAATTATTGTTTGGAAAGTGGAATTCCTGTACCTAATTACTCTTTTGAAGGTTCTGATTTTTTGGTTGAATTCAGAAAAGATATTTATCACGAAGAATATTTAATTGATTTAGGTCTGAATGAAAGGCAAATTGAAGCCTTGTTGTTTTTCAAATCTTCTAGAGTCATCACTAATTCGGAATACCAGACAAAATTTGAGATTTCAGAAAGAACCGCGAGATATGACTTAGCTAATTTAGTCGAAAGGAAGCTTCTTTTAAAATCAGGAGATAAAAAATCAACTAAATATGAATACTTATAAAAAGATGTTTTTGCCGATAAATTGCCGATATACTCGTGTTTTTGCCGATAAATTGCCGATAACAACTAATGGAACATTGTCCGATATGTCCGATAAATGTCCGATAAATGAAATTTTGCAAAATGAACCAAAGTGGGGCTAAAGTTGGGCCAAATGAATCAGAAATGAAACGAAAAAAAGATTAAGTAATGGACTCACTAAGTTTATAGTTATGGGTGAAGAATGATGGGTGATGAGTGATGAATGATGAGTGATGAATGATGAATGATGAATTAAAAGTCAAATATGAACGAAAAGAAAAGTATTTTAAAAGAGTATTCATTTGAGTTTGCTCTGGAAGTTATTTCAATGTACAAAACTCTTGCAACAGATAGAAGAGAATTTGTAATAAGTAAGCAATTGCTTCGGTCTGGCACTTCAGTTGGTGCAAATATCCGAGAGGCTCAAAATGCACAAAGTAGTGCTGACTTTATTCATAAGCTTTACATTTCTCAAAAAGAATGTGATGAATCTTTGTATTGGTTAGAGCTACTCTTTCATTCAAAATATATCCAAGAAACTGAGTTTAACGAATTGGCAATCAAGGCAAATAGCATCCTTAAAATGATAAAATCTGCAATCCTGACCACCAAACAAAAAAACTCAAAACCCAAAAAACCATAATCCATTACTCATAACCCATAACCCATAACCCATAACCCATAACCCATAATTCAAACGAAGTGAAAGAAAAAGATTTAAAACATAAATTACAGCAAACATTCGACTTCTCCATTTGGAAGGAGATTTTGCCTTTATTTTTTAAAAAAATTGATTATTTCAGTCATCCAGAAAACTTGTTCACTGAAAATGACAAAGTAATTGCTGGCAAACAATTAGGAGCTGTAAAACTCGATGACGGTAAACAACTAGCTATTTTTACAGTAGAAGTTGCGGATAGCATCAGTATTGTTCGAAACAGACAAGGCTTGCGTGAAATTGCTGCCAAATACATTGACCAAAACATCATTCACGGTGCGTTGGCATTTTTCTACAACAAAAACCAAGTTGATTATCGTTTTTCATTCATTGCCAAAGAAGCAAGCATTGATTTAGAAACAGGAGAACTCATCAAAGGGGAAACCAAACCGAAACGTTACACCTATCTATTGGGGGCTAATGAAGCTTGTACGACAGCTGCCAAAAGGATGTTAGTCTTGGCAGACAAAAAAGATAAAGGCGAAGTAAACATCAAGGAACTGAAAGAGGTGTTTTCGGTGGAAGCCCTGAACAAAGACTTCTTTAAAACCTACAAAGCACACTATGAGAAATTTGCCAAGCATTTGGCGGATGAAAGCAACCCGTTCAGAGTCAAACTGATTGATGTCGAAAAAGAAACCAAGGACAAACAAGAAAAACCGATTCGTGATTTTGTCAAAAAGCTTTTAGGTAGAATTGTTTTTCTTCAATTTTTAGAGAAAAAAGGTTGGATGGGTTGTGATGCTTCATCTAAAGAATGGACGGGCGGAAATCCTCGCTTTATGTTTCAGTTGTTTGAGGATTTCAGTGAACCGGAGAGGTTTCATAGCCAATGCCTGACCAAACTCTTTTTTGAAACACTTAATACCAAAAGACCCAATGATATTTTTGAAATAAAAGGATTAAACGGCAAACTCAACGGTTCTCGTGTACCTTACCTAAATGGTGGACTTTTTGAACCCGAAAAGAACAAAGCTACTTTGGCAATAGATTTCCCTGCCGACTATTTCAAAGAATTGTTGGAGTTCTTTGACCAATACAATTTTACCATTGACGAAAACAGCCCGGACGACCACGAAGTAGGTATTGACCCGGAAATGTTGGGACATATTTTTGAAAACCTATTGGAAGACAACCGAGACAAGGGGGCATTCTATACTCCTAAGGAGATTGTACAATATATGTGTAAGGAAAGTTTGATTCAGTATCTATTGAATACTTTCCAGGAACAAAAAGATATAGAACAGTTTATTCGCTTACACATCGTGTCACCTTTTTTGGCAGAGAAGGAAAATGCCATCTTGCTCAACCAAAAGTTAGACGACATCAAAGTATGCGACCCTGCTATTGGTTCGGGTGCTTTTCCTATTGGTATGTTGCAAGAGATTTTTGAAGCCAAACGCTTTATATATCCGCATCTAAAAACCAACGAACCGTTTAACCCAGCAGAAGTTAAAAAGAACATCATCCAAAACTCCATTTACGGGGTGGATTTAGAAAAAGGTGCCGTGGACATTGCCCAATTGCGTTTTTGGCTCTCTTTGGTAGTTGATGAACTCAACCCGCACCCATTACCTAACTTGGATTACAAGATAATGCAAGGTAATAGTTTGCTAGAAAGCTTTGAAGGTGTGGACTTGAGCAAAATGGGCAAAACCAAAAGTGATGTGCAAATTTTTGAACCAGAAAGAGATTTGTTTGGCAATATGAAAGAAAGCCAAATGAAAATGACCTTTTCAAAAAGCGAAACCACCGAAAAGATACAGCAACTCATCAAACGCTTTTTTAGCATTGAAAAAGCAGAAGATAAAAAAGCCATCAGAGATGAAATCAACCAATTGGTTTTGCAGCATATTGAATACAACATTGAACTAAGGGAAAACCAACTCAATCGCTTTATCAACGAAGCAGGCAACCCCAACAACCTGACCAAAAACGCCAAAAAGAAATACGATGGCTATGTAGCCGATTTGGATAAAATACAAGCTACCAAAGCCAACTTGCTCAAAATACAAGAAACAGACGAACGCCCTTATTTCTTATGGCACCTCTATTTTATGGATGTGTTTGAACAAGGTGGATTTGATGTAATGATTGGCAACCCGCCTTATATACAATTACAGAAAATGGGCAAAGAAACCGACATCTTACAAGAAGCAGGTTTTGAAACCTTTGCCCGCACAGGAGATATTTATTGCTTGTTTTATGAAAAGGGAATTGACCTTTTGAAAAAGGGTGGCACATTGACATACATCACTTCCAACAAATGGATGCGAACAGATTATGGTAAAAATTTAAGAAAGTTTTTTTCAAAACAAAATCCACTATTAGTAATTGACTTAGGTGCCAATGTGTTTCACAGTGCCACAGTAGATACAAATATTCTAGTACTAGAGAAAAATAGTTTCGATAAGAAACTCAAAGGAATTTCAATCCAAAACCATTTAGACCTTAATGGCTCAAAAGTTGAAAAAGCTTTGCCAATTGATATTGAGGATGATAATATTTGGAATGTATTATCTGAACAAGATTATTTAATCAAGGCAAAGATTGAGAAAGACAATAAAATCTTAGGTGATTGGCCGATAGCATTTAATTATGGAATTAAAACAGGACTAACAGAAGCTTTCTTACTAACAAACAAGGTAAAAGAGGAACTCATAAATCTTGATAAAAAAAATCAGGAAATTATAAAGCCCGTTTTGAGAGGAAAAGACTTAGATAAGTATAAAATCAAGTTCAAAGATTATTATTTAATCAATTAGCACAATGGAGTTAGAGAGCAAAATATTGCTCCTATTGATATCAATAATTATCCGAAAATAAAAGAATATTTGGAAAGCTTTGGCGATAAACTTACAAATCGTTCCGATCAAGGGAACACGCCTTTTAACCTAAGAAATTGTGCGTATCTACTTGAGTTCCCAAAACCTAAAATCATATATCAAGAAATAGTTCAACAACCATCATTTGCATTTGACAAAGAGGGAGAGTTCTTTTGTTTAGATACGGCAAGAATAATTACGGGAGAAAAATTAATGTTTCTTTTGACCATACTAAATTCAAATTTATTCTTCTATTCAGTAAAGTATTTTTACGGTGGTGGCGGTTTAGGTAATACAGGAGTACGGATGAAGCATACGTTTATTGATAAGTTCCCTGTTCCAGAAATAGAAAACACAAAACCTTACGAAACCCTTGCCGATTATCTTATTTACCTAAACGACCCGAAACAAGCACCTGTTTTAGAAAAGGTAAGCAATGAAGCAGTAAGCCAAGTTTTTGAAGATTTGGTAAATATGATGGTGTACGAACTCTATTTTGAGGAAGAAATGAAAGCCAAAGAAATAGATGTATTGCAATTTGTAACAGAGAAGGCATTTCCAGACATTACACAAGCAGAAGACCCAAAAGCCATCATTCAAAAAGTGTATTACGAGTTGCAACAAAAAGACAACCCCATCCGCAACCGTATTTTGGTGGCCAGCAGCCGCAGTGAAACGATAGCGAGGATCAATGCAGCCACGAGTTAAAATTTGGAATATGAAAAATAAGATGACTTGGAATAATTGTTTTTCACCAAAAAGGTTTGGTGTAGACAAACCACAGGGAGACATCCGTTCGGAATATGAAAGAGATTGGGATAGGATAATCTTTTCCAGTGCTTTCAGAAGACTACAGAACAAAACACAAGTTTTCCCTTTACCAGAAGAGATATTTGTTCATAATCGACTTACACACTCGCTGGAAGTTGCAAGTGTTGGTAGATCTTTAGGTAAAATAGTAGGAAAAGAACTTTGCAAACTTGAAGAAGTTAAAAACAGTACTGCAGCACGTAAGTTTTACAGAAATAATTTAAAATCTGTCATTGCAGCTGCTTGTCTAGCCCACGATTTAGGTAATCCCGCTTTTGGTCATTCAGGTGAAGAAGCTATTTCTAAGTATTTTAGAAAAAGAGATACAGAAAAAAAAGAGGACTTAAAATTTAAATCATTGTTCTCGGATGCTGAATGGAAAGACTTAGTCACTTTTGAAGGAAATGCCAATGCTTTGAGAATAATTACAATGCATCAGAAAGGTAGATTAAAAGGAGGGTTCAGACTGACCTACAGTACCATTGGCTCTATTCTAAAATACCCTTGTGAATCTTTGGCATCAACTAAGAGCATTTTACACAGAAAAAAATATGGTTACTTTAAAATTGATGAAGCTGTTTTCCTCGATGTAGCAAAGGAATTAAATATGGTTGAGGACAGTGTAGAAGGAAGAATTGTATATAAAAGACATCCCTTTGTTTATTTGGTAGAGGCAGCTGATGACATTTGTTACAATATTATTGATTTTGAAGATGCTCATAGGCTTGGGATACTTGATTACAAAACAGTTCGTAAATATTTTGAAGAAATAATTATCACCAATAAAAAGGAGGACTTTGAGTGGGTTCAGAAACAAGCAGATTTATTGAAGGATGACCCAAATGAATCATTAGCTTATTTAAGAGCAAAGGCCATTAACTCTTTAACCTACAAATGTGCTAATGTGTTTTTGGGTAATAAAGAAGCTATTTTATCAGGTAACTACAATAAAAGCCTAATTGAAGATATTCCAGAACTGTCAGAGACACTGGATGAAATAAAGGAAATATCAACGAAAAAGATTTACAATGCCAGAAAAGTTGTTGAACTAGAAATTGCAGGATTCCGAATAATGTCTGCACTCGTGCAAGACTTTGTAAATGCAGCATTAACGCCAAAAGACGATCGCGAAAAAGAACATAAAAAAATTCTAGAATTATTACCAAAACAATTTGCTTTTGATGAAGAATCAACGCCTTACATAAAGGTGATGCATATACTTGACTTTATTTCTGGTATGACTGATTTGTTTGCACTTAAGCTTTATAGGAAGCTTAGAGGTATAGAGATTTAAAAATTGAAATCAGTATCAATATTGACAAATATAAACTTGTAGAAAATGCCAACGCTCAACAGCCTCACAAATACTCACAACTTGATTGTTTTTAATGGAGTTCGTGAATGCTTCGCATTTGCCAAGCCGCACAAGCCAACGCTCAAACCCAAGCTTGGCGGCAGCGTGTGTCTGTCCAACCGCACAACCAAAACGACCGACAAACCAACGGACGAAAAAGAAGCACGATTGCCTAACATCACCTATACGCAAGCAGGGGTTTAGCTTCGCTGATTTTCAATTCGTGCTTCGTAGGACAGGAAAGTAGTAAAATTAAAGTTCAGTTCTTCGTAGGAAGTTCAGTGGTGAAATGCCCTGCCTGCGTATAGCTGAGAAACGTTATAGCCAATGCTAAAAAACGACAACAAATAATAATAGAAACAATGAGTGAAAGACCGAAATTAAAATTAGAACTTACGACATTTGACAAGACACTTGAAATTCTTGGTTGGATTTCAATTCTTGCAATTTGGGTTTTGACAATCACGAACTATACAAACTTACCCGGCACAATTCCAATTCATTACAACGGTGCAGGACAAGCGGACGGATTTGGCGGAAAGGCGACTATTTTGACTTTGCCTCTAATGGCAACAGTTCTATTTGTTGGACTGACAATCCTAAATAATTTCCCTCACGTTTTTAATTATCCGACTAACATAACGCAAGACAACGCTCTAAGACAATACACAAATGCAACAAGACTTATTAGATATTTGAAATTCATTATTGTTATCATTTTTGGACTAATTGCTTTCAAGACAATTCAAAATGCAGACGGAGAAGCGGACGGACTAGGTATTTGGTTTCTGCCATTGACATTGGGACTGATTTTTATTCCGCTGACTTTCTACATAATTAAAACACTCAAAACAAAATAATGACGAGAAGCCAAAGCACTGGCTATAACAAGGGTAACCATTGCACAACCCTTGATTTTTTGCCACCAATCCTCAAAAATTAAAAAAATCGGCATTCATAGAAGCGATTTAAGCGATGCTTATTTTTCAGTTCCAGTACAAAATCACAAAATTTGGGTGGCTTAAAGACGAGCTTTTGAGGTCGTGGCGCACACAATAAATGCAGGTTCTTCCGGATTATAAAAAAAAACGGGGTACGGATTGTTGTTTCTGTTCAAATAGAAATTTTACGTTTTAGGAAACATCCCCAAACTTAAATATCTTCTGCTTGTTAAAGTTTTATGCAGTGGTAGCATGCCGACTTATAATAATGATGAGAAATCAATTCAAAGTTTTAGTACTTTTGGAACTTTATAATTTAGAGCTGCTTCTCAAGAAAATAAATTTAATCCACATATTGAAGATGAAAAAATACGTATGGCTGCTGGGAATTTTTATTTTTTCTGCCAATCTGTTCAGTCAGACCGATTCCACAAAAATTGCTTTTATTTCCTATTGGTCCGTCGGTGACAGTTACGATTTTAAAATTTCCAAGGCTTCGCGCACGTGGGAAAACGATACGCTTACTGAAGAAAATTTTGAGGAATACATTGCAAATTTTACCGTAATCGATTCTACCGAAAATTCATACACCATTCAATGGAGTTACAAAGTCGATTTAATCAATACGTATGAATTTTCTGAAGAGGTTGTTGAGGCGATCTCCAACTACGATATCAATAAGATTATCTATAAAACCTCGGAATATGGGGAGTTTATTGAGATTTTGAACTGGCAGGAAATCGCCCAGACAATCAATGCTATGTATGACGAAATCATGCAAATTTACACTGATAAAGAAATGCCCGCCGAACTTGCTGATTTTATAAATTTGTATCGGGATATCTACAGTTCTCAACAAGGCATTGAAGAAATTTTAATGGGAGAAATTAAAATCATTCATTTTCCATTAGGTTATGAATTTCAAACGGATAAAGTCCTCAAGTATAAAGATTATTTGCCCAATTTTTTTGCAGACGAACCGTTGGAAGCAGATGCTCAGGTCTCTTTTCAAAGTGTCGATTTTGAGCATAACTTTTGTGTGATGAAGCATGAACTCTCCATAAATCCGATGGCTACCCGAAAAATGCTGGATGAAATGAAAAATCAGTTACAGCGCTTTAATCTGTATGAAAACGAAATGGATGTGGACATTGATGCCGGCAATTATGCCGTTAACGACACCAATATATTTGAATATTATTATTACCCGGGAATTCCCCATAAAATTGACAGAAACAGAGAGATACTGATAGAAATCGGGGTAGAAAAAATTCGTACGCAAGAAACTTTGATCATGGAACTTATTTATCTTTAATAGCTAAATTTAAAAGCATGGCAGCACAAAAAACCAAGGAAACCAATGCGGATGTAATCGAATTTATTAATGCTGTAAACGACACCGAGCAAAAGAAAAAAGACAGTTTGGAACTGTTGAAACACTTTCAGCGTTAGACGGGATACGAACCTAAATTGTGGGGAGCGTCGATTATCGGTTTTGGGAAATATCATTATAAATATGAAAAAACCAAGCACGAAGGCGATTCGATGATCGTCGGTTTCTCACCTCGCAAATCGGCAATTTCCCTGTATGTGTATTCTGATACTCAAAAACAAAAAGAATTGCTTGAAAAATTGGGGAAATTCAAAATGGGAAAATCCTGTATTTACGTCAAAAAACTTTCAGACATCCATTTGGAAGTTTTGGAAGCAATCACCCGTGATACCGTGAAATTTATCCATCAGAAATACGGGTAAACACAATTTTTATCCTCGAACTTTCTGCTTTTTTTATACATGAAGTTCCTGTAAAGTTGCAAATTGTCGGGAATGAATTCTTCCGTTTGCTGCCTGTTTTCACCATCTACGCCGAATGATTAGGTTAAAAAAAGATTTAAGGCTCTAAAAAAGTGGAGTCCTTGAATTTTTATTTTTTTCGGTAAAAGTTATAATTTGCTATATTTGATCCGAATTTTAAGTTTTCTTTAACGTGTTTCATTTAAGTAAAAATAGTTTCCTGGGAATCGTATTTATTTTTTTATTTCAATTGGTTTCCGCCCAAGAGCTCATCCTCATTGACACCGCGAATCACAAATACCGAAAATCGCTGTCCGCACTTTACAAAAAAAGAGTTTCCGTACAAGAAAATGTGTTTAATCAAAGCATATCCGACCGCCGTGTGCGTAAAGAAGTGATTGACGCCTATCAAGAAATAGCCGAAGAATTCATCGACGGAATTGAAAGTGGAAATTTTGTATATGAAGAAAATTACAATCAATTGTTCGAAGGGATTTTAAATCAACTGGCAAGCGCTAATCCGCAATACAATACTATTGGCGACACCAAAATCCTACTTTCTTATGGCGCCCAACCCAATGCGTATGCCATTGGAAATGAAATTGTTGTAATTTACTTGCCGCTGATAAAACAGTTGCGAAACGAATATGAACTGGCGTTTGTCATTTCTCATGAAATCGCGCACAACCTCTTAAATCATTCTTATAATAGATTGGTGAATCACTTTGAGTTGAAACACTCAAAGGAAATTAAAAAGCAGACGCGAAACATCAACCGAAAACGCTATAACAAAGCCGAGCAAGCAAGAGGCTTGTACCGGGAAATTGTTTACGGAACCACCAAAAGCCGCAGGGAACACGAACGCCAAGCAGATTCTTTGGGCTTTGTGCTGTTTAACAATGCTTTTCCTGACAAACAATACGAAGTCGTGCGCAGTTTGGAATTTCTGAATGAGATTGATAAAGAAACGGATTCGCTGTTGGTGCAAGATTACAAGCGCTTTTTTGATTCTGAAAACCTTCAGTTTAAAAACGAATGGGTTCAAAATGAGGAAATTAGTCGCTACAACTACGATCAAACTCAAAAATTTTGGCTGATAGATTCTTTAAAAACGCATCCTGACAGTGAAATACGTGCGCGTCAGGTCCAAACCCATTTTAATATTGAAGAAAAGGAGCCAATCCGTGCTTCAGAAACGTTTAAAATGCTGAAAGAAGCGAGTGAATACAATGAAATCCCGGGATTGTATGCTCTTGAAGAATACGGACGCTCGCTGTATCGAACGTTGTTGTTCCTGAAAAAAGAACCGAACCATCCGTATGTCAAACAATTTGTATATAAAAACCTGGTGAAATTGCAAGATGCTCGAAATTCCTATACCCTGGATCGCTATCTCGACGGATTGTCTCCGCGTCATTCAGACAGTTACAACACCTTTTTATATTTTATCAGAAACCTTCGGCGTTCGGAAATGAATGCACTCATTGACTATTCTCAAACCTTATAAATTATGAAATTTTTTTCTACACTTATTTTATGCTTTTTTGTTACAACTGTTTCTTTTTCACAAGTTCAAAAATTACAACAGCTCTCTTCGGGAGAATTAATCAGTTCGAGAATTATTTATGAAGAAAATCATCGGGATGTATTCGGTTATTTTTTGCTTTATAAAATCGATAAAACGAGTTCCGCTTTTTATGAGTTGGAATATGTGGTTTTGGATAAAAATATAAACAAAATAACTTCGGGAGTATTTAATCAGGGAGTTTCCTCGCATCTCGGCAGATCCGGTCCGTATGTTTCCTTTGTAAAAAAAATTGACGAAATGATTTATTTCGGAATGTATGATTATGATTTTATCGGCTATTTTTCAGATTATATTTCACAACACTTAAATCCGCGGTTCCGAACGATTAACTTAAATGATTTTTCAATTTCTCCGGAAATTATCATCAAAGATTCCAAAGTTGTTGAAAATGAAAATGTTGAAAGAGAAGATTTAAGAAGGAGAAACAACAAGGACAACCAAATGCTTTACCCGACCAAAAACGACTATTTTGTGGTATTTGGCGGAACGGATCGAGGTTATCGTCATTTAGGGAATGCTAGAGCTCAGTTGGAGAGATTTAAAAGCAGTGAACGGAAAATGACGGTACTCGATAAAAACCTGCAAGAGGTTTGGTCTGTTGACATCAATAAAGACAAAGAAAAATTTGAGCACTACTATTTTGACTCAGACCAGCATATGTTAATCATTCAGAAAGTTGGAGTGGGCAGGAAGCGTTCCTCATTGATGGAGGCTTTCCACTATGATATTTATGATATTCATACCGGGAAATTGATTGGCACCATGACCAATACGGATCCGAATTACACGTGGGCTCATAATCAAATTTATTATACGGATGACGAAATCGTCTTTTTCTGTTTTCTCCGACCCAAGAAAATGAAAAAATTTAACAGCGAAAAGACGTTGGGATATGTAAAAGTGGTGCTGGACAAAGCAACCGGAAAAGAGACGAAAAGAGATTATTTGCTTTGGGAGAATTTACAACCGCATCTTACTTTTAGCAATAAATACGGAATGAAAAAAAGATACGGACAGCTTATTGCCCAAGAGTTTATCCCTTTAAATAACGGGAATATCATTGGAGTTTTTGAAGGGTATAAGTTCAGTAAAAATTCAGAAATACTGGATATTTTTATAATGGAATTCGATCCCAATATGAAAGTCAAATATTTTAATAAAATTGAGAAGATAAAAACCAAATTAAGAAATGCAAAGTTCAGCGGTTATTATCTTAAGCAAAACGGATATATGGACTATTACTATTCGCAACCTTTGGACGACGACGGGAATCACGTGATTTTATTTTCCAACAACGAGCGTGAAGGAAGTCGCCATGCGCGAAGAAGAAAACCGGATTGGTCGTTGGGAATCGTTACCTATGTGGATGGAGCATACAATTACGACAAACTTCAATTGACCAAAGAAGACGGAATGGTGCTGCCTTTTAAAGCTAAGAACGGATTCATTTTATTGTCTGAATTTTCAGAATCCGGTAACAACGAATTGCGTCTGGAACGAATCAATTATTAAGGAAAATCCGTGTTTTTGCTTTGAATATGAGCAAATTATAAATGCGTGCTATTCGTTAAAGATTTACTAAAGTCACCAAAAATTTTTCAAGTGTCTTTATAAAACAATTATATTCGCTTTTTATGAACCGAAGCGAAAGAAATATCAGGAAAGCAAAACAAATTTTGTTGGTGTGTTTTGCTTTACTTGCTTTAAGTCCGTGCATTATCAAAGAAACGGTTTACGGACTGGTAGTGGAGGAATATCAGAAACCGTTGAATAAGTCCAGAACAACGGTTCAAACTTTTTCTTGTCAATTTTTTCAACACGGGTCAGAAACTTCAATTTCAAAAGAACAAAAGGTAATCGCTGAAATCGATTTCAGTAGTTTCGTTTCCTTGCCGGTTTTTATTATCTCCCAGCCCGGATTCAACGGACAGTATTCCAAAACTTTTACAGGCAACAGCCCGCCGAAATATATTTTATACAAACGTTTAAAACTGGATATCGCCTGATTTGCTTCAGCAGCTGATCAATCATTTTTTTACGTTTAATTAAAATATATTTTTTCAATGAAACTTAACACTAACCGGACGGCGCAAAACAACGCCGGACTTTACACATTGGCCTTGCGATGGGTCGTAGGCTGGACTTATTTTTCTGCTTTTTGGAGAAGGTTGATAATCGACAACAAACTCATCCCGGAAGAAGCAGGATATATCGGAGAAAAATTCAATCATTTCTTGCCCAATGCACTTGGAATCAAACCGATTATAGAATATTTGGTTTTAAATCCGGAAGCCCTTCATGTTGCGATGGTTTCCTTTACGATTGTTGAGGCCATCGTCGGATTGTTTATCATCCTCGGGCTTTTTACGCGACTGATGAGCGTCGGCGTGTTTCTGTTGGCGATGGGAATTCTCCTCGGTTCGGGATGGATCGGAACCACCTGCCTTGATGAATGGCAAATTGGAGTCTTGGGCGTTGCCAGCGGATTTACCTTATTCTTAACCGGAAGCGGTGCCTATTCCTTGGATAATTACCTGATGAAAAGACAACATTCCGTCACCAAAAAGAAATGGTTCACCTTCCTCGGATCGGGCAATCTGCAACTAAAAAACATGCCAAAAATAGTACTGGGAGGAGCTATTATCATCATCGGACTGACCTTGTTTACCAATCAAGTTTTCCACGGTGGCGTGTTCGGAACCTTACACAACAAATCGGTGCGTCCGAAAGTGGAAATTTCAAACATTCAACATGACGATTCCGTTTTGAGCTTTGAAATGTATCGTGTGGAAGGCGCCGATGTGTACGGCTCATTTATGATTGGAATTGAAATTCTTGACGAAAACAAACAAGTGGTCAAATCACTGGGGCAAGAAGAACTGTCACAATATCCCACCTCGAAAATCCACAATCACTATGTAGCAAAAATCAAACCGGGCAAACACAGTTTGATTTTACCATTAGGGGCCAAAGCTGATATCCATATTGATTTGAAAGGGCTTGAAATTAAGGACAACTATTCGGTCAAACTGATTGACATCAGCGGGGTTGAATGGGTTGCGAATATTCAATAGTCTTGAAACTGATTTTTAAAACTGCCGGATTTTAAGTTCGGCAGTTTTTTTATTGTTTTGAAGCGTGCGTGGCTTTCGGCTGTTTGAAAAAACAAGATTAAAAATTAAAAGTACATTCGGTTTTATCTTGTTAACTTGCATTTTTAAGTAATAGAAATCCGTAAAAAAAAACACCCTTGAAGCCTTTGAAAACATCGCAATTCGATCAGCTCTACATCAAACATCATAAAAAGTTTAAAAACCGTCCTACCTTGGTGTTTCTGCATGACAGTTTGGGCTGTGTGGAACTGTGGAGGGATTTTCCGAAGCAGTTGGCAATCGCCAGCAATTGCAATCTTCTCCTGTACGACAGACTGGGCTATGGAAAGTCTGCACCCATGCCGACTCACGAACGTCCGACAAATTATATGGAGTTGGAAGCGGATGTTTTAGCGGAATTGTTGGAATTTCTGGAAATTGAAGAGGCATTGCTATTCGGTCACAGCGACGGAGGAACCATCTCCTTGCTGACAGCAAGTAAATATCCTGAAAAAGTAAAAGCAGTCATTGCCGAAGCGGCACATATTTTTGTGGAAGACATTACTTTACAAGGAATTTACAAAACAATCACAGCTTATAAAACCACAAATCTTCCGCAACGCTTGGAAAAATATCACGGAGACAAGACGGAGACCCTGTTTAAAGCGTGGACAGAAACTTGGACGCGAGCGGATTATAAAAATTGGAATATCGAATCAAAATTGGCAGCCATTCGTTGTCCTTTATTATTTATTCAAGGCGAAGCTGATGAATATGGGAGTTTGCAACAGGTGGAAAAAACATTGAATCAAGTAAGCGGAAAAGCCAAGAAATTTATCATTCCGGAAATCGGTCACACGCCCCACAAAGAAATTCCGGAGCTCGTCCTTGAAAAATGCACTCAATTTATTTTAAGCGTTCTGTAATTCGAGTTGAATCTCTTTAAAATTCAGGACTTCGCTTTGCAGAAAAGATTTTCTTAAAATTAAGATACCTAGGATACATACGTATTGCACAAAGTTTATAAACGGGAATTATTAAGGGCTTAAACGGTTTTTCAAGAGCGATAATATGTCTTTTTTCAATGTTATAGAACGCAAATTTGTTAATATGTGACGGAAGATTCAAAATGTTAAATATTTTTTGCATTTTAGTGGGACTATATGCTATTTTGAAAATCTATAAAAATTCATACAGACTATTCCTGTAAAAGAAGATGTTATACTTCGCAATACTTAAAAGAGTTGGTCTCTTCATCGTTCATTTTCTTTTGACAAAAGAACTGATATATAAATTCTATGAAGATTGGAATTGTTACCATCTTTTGACCATTTCTATGGACGATGTCTTCAATTACAGGCTTAAGGTTATCATCCTTTCGTTGATCTGTTGTTTTATTTTTGTAATGCTTAATTACGCCTTTAGAAACATCAATGCATTTTGGAAAGTATTGTCCTTTTTCATTTCCTTACTCGCTAGTTTGGTGATTGTCAACTACCTTTATTCCATAGAAAGAAGTGAAATCTACATCAGAAATCTCTACAATAATTTTGTGGTGGTCGGAATCATGTTCTGTGTGTTTCATTTCATATTAAACATCCTCTTTGACAAGTTTACCAACAGAACCAAGCCGGTACACTAAATCGTACTTTTTATATTGCTTTTACCGTGAATAAGTAGCCATCCTGAATCGGAATGCTTCAATTTTCATATTCATTAAAATGAAATGCTTCTCCCTTTCTAAACGTGTAAAAAGTCAAATTAAAAGCTTAACTTTATTGCTAATATGGAATAAATTAAAGTATCGCTTGTGAATTTTTAAAAGAATTTAAATTTATAGAACTATGGAAAACAGACATTTACCGCGTACCATCCGCTATTGGTATTTAATTTTATTGTTGGGAATCGTGATGCTCATCACCGGATTATGGGTTTTTGCCACTCCCTTAACAGCCTATATTTCTTTGGCATTTATGTTTGCGGCAATTTTTTTCATCACCGGAGTGTTGGAAATTGTCTTTGCAATCAGCAACCGAAAAGTCAATGACAATTGGGGGTGGCTGCTTGCCGGGGGAATCATTGATTTGCTAATCGGTATTTTGTTGCTCACGCATCCTGCGCTCACGATGCTCGCGCTTCCTTTTTACGTAGGGTTTGGGATTCTCTTCCGCGCTGTGTTGACAATCGGCGGTGCAGTAAGCCTCAAAAAAATTGATGTAAACTACTGGTGGATTTATCTCATCTTAGGGATTTTGGGAGTGATTTTCTCGTTATTGATTATCATCAATCCGGTAATCGGAGGGATTACAATTGTATTTTACACCGGAATGGCATTTATATTAATCGGAATTGTAAATTTAATTCTAGCCTTTCGATTGAGAAAATTAAAAAAATGGATATTGGACGATTAAATTGGTTTCACGCTTCCCTGACAACAGGTTTATTATAAGCAGCAGCCCGTTTGGCATATTTCATAGGCAATCAATGGAATGAACTGGATACTCGTTATTGAAATCGTATATATTCTTATTTTGGTAATTGTCTGTTTTCGTATTGTTTTTGATACGCGCAGCGCCACCAAAACACTTGCTTATCTCTTATTTGCCGTTTTTGTTCCCATTGCCGGAATGATTTTCTATTTCATGTTTGGAACGAACTTCCGAAATAAGAAAATATACTCCAAAAAGCTCATTGAAAATGAAGAGACCGCCTCACAGCTAAGAGCACAAATTCACAATTATTCCAAGCAGATTTTTATTGAAAACGAAACGGTTTTTCAAGGAAATAAGAAACTTGCCGTGATGTTGACCCGAGACATCCAAAGTCCGCTAACTGCCGAAAACAGTGTATCCATATTAAAAAACGGAGAAGAAAAATTTCCGGAAGTCCTTCGCGCGATTCAAAATGCAAAACATCACGTGCATATTGAATATTACATATTTGAAGATGACGAAATCGGTAAGGAAATTGAAAAACTACTGATTAAAAAAGTACAAGAAGGGGTTGTGGTTCGATTTATTTATGACGATTTCGGCAGTCGTTCCATTCGTAAAAAGATGGTAAAACGGCTGAAAACTGCCGGCGTACAGATTTTCCCTTTTTTAAAGATTTCATTTATCGCATTGGCCAATCAAATTAATTATCGAAATCACCGAAAGATTATTATTGTTGACGGTCAAACGGCTTTTGTTGGAGGAATTAACGTCAGCGATAAATACATCAACAAAAAGGAGGATCAACTTTATTGGCGAGATACGCATTTGCGAATTGACGGACCGGGAGTATTTTATTTGCAATACCTTTTTCTGACCGATTGGAATTTCTGTTCGAAAGAAAAAATTCAACCGGGCACTCTTTTTTTTCCGGATGAAATAGACAGCACGGATGACAATAAAATCGTACAGATTGTTGCAAGTGGTCCCGATTCGAAAACTTCCTCGGTGCTTTACTCGATTGTGCAGACCATCAATTTGGCAAAACGAGAAATCCTGATTACTACGCCTTATTTTATTCCCGGTGAAACGTTGATGGACGCCTTGATAATTGCGTCTTTAAGCGGTGTAAACGTGAAATTGTTGGTTCCCGGAATTTCCGACTCGAGATTTGTCAACGCCGCAGCAAGATCGTATTACAACGAATTGCTGAATGCCGGAGTGGAAATTTATCTTTATAAAAAAGGATTTATTCATGCCAAAACCATTGTTGCGGATGACAGCATTGCCATGATCGGAACGGCGAACATGGATCTTCGAAGTTTTGATTTAAATTTTGAAGTGAATGCGATTGTCTACGACGCAGATACAGCAAAAGAACTTAAAAATATTTTTTATTCAGACCTGAATGATGCGGAGAAAATCGATAGCGATGTATGGAAAGCACGCCCTAAATGGATGCAGTTGCTCGAGCGAATTGCCAAGCTGGTTTCGCCCATGTTATAAATGAACATCTAAATATATTGATTTATATCATTGCAAATCTGAAAAGAGATTCTATATTCTAAGCGATTCCCAATTAATAAGGGTTTAAAATGAAATCAAGAAGATTTTATAATTTAAATTGAGAAACATCCCATTAACAAAAACGATAAACAAATGAGTACTAAGGAATTTGTCCCCAAGTTTTTTACGTTGCTTAAAAACGGCATCAGCAAAAAGCAGCTTTCAAGAGATATTGTTGCGGGAATTATCGTTGGAATTGTTGCATTGCCTTTGGCAATTGCTTTTGCCATTGCTTCCGGAGTGTCTCCCGAAAAAGGAATTATTACTGCGATTGTCGCCGGATTTTTAATCTCTGTTTTGGGCGGAAGCCGGGTTCAAATCGGTGGACCGACGGGCGCTTTTATCATTATTGTTTTTGGAATTGTTCAAGAACACGGAGTGGAAGGATTGACCATTGCCACGTTTATGGCGGGGTTTATCATAATCGGGTTGGGGCTTTTGAGGTTGGGAAATTATCTGAAATTTATTTCTTATCCGTTAATTATCGGATTCACCAGCGGAATCGCGGTCGTTATTTTCTCCACGCAGATTAAAGATTTTTTGGGATTGCAAATGGAAGAAGTTCCCGCTGATTTTGTCGATAAGTGGATTGCTTATTTTCAACATCTGGATAGTATCAATTGGATCGCGGTCGCCATTGCGGTCGGAACGGTTATTTTATCCTTAAACTTTTACAGAATCACGCGCGTGATTCCCGGTTCGTTTGTAGCGATTGTCCTGTCCACGGCGTTGATTTACTTTTTTGATTTGCCGGTAGCAACCATTGAAAGCAGTTTTGGAGAAATCTCCAATAAAATTCCTGCACCGCAAATTCCGGGGATTAATTTTGAAATTGTCAAAGAGCTCATACAACCGGCCATTGCCATTGCGTTGTTAGGCGCCATTGAATCGTTATTGTCGGCAGTTGTTGCAGACGGAATGGTGGGAGGAAAGCATCGGTCCAATATGGAATTAGTAGCCCAAGGCGTGGGAAATATTTTCTCCGGATTGTTTGGAGGAATTCCCGCAACGGGAGCCATCGCCCGAACCGCAACCAACGTGAAAAATGGAGGAAGAACCCCGATTGCCGGTATTGTGCATTCCATTTTTCTGCTTTTGACTATGTTGTTCTTCATCCCGATTGCCAAACTTATTCCGTTATCTTGTTTGGCAGGAATCCTCGTAGTAGTGGCGTATCATATGAGCGAATGGCGTCAGTTTAGAGATTTGCTCAAAAGCAACCGTATGGACATCGTCGTGCTTTTGACAACTTTCCTTCTCACCGTCTTCTTCGATTTGATTTTGGCTATTGAAATCGGATTGATTTTATCCAGTTTTATTTTTATGAAACGCATGAGCGAAGCCACTACCGTCGATAACAGAAAAAATTTACTGGAAACTCCGGAATTTGAAGAACGAAAAACTTTTGAAGAGGAATTGGCCTACATTCCCAAAGGTATTATGTTGTATGAAATCAACGGTCCTATGTTTTTTGCAGCTTCTCAAAAGTTTCAGGACATTTTGAGCGATTTGAGAGAAGAACCGAAAGTGCTGATTCTGAGAATGCGCCACGTGCCTTTCATCGATGCCACGGGAGTCACCCGATTAAAGGAATTTCATGAAAAATTGCACGGCGCAGGAACCAAAATTATCATCTCAGGTGCCCAACGGGAGGTAAAAGAAGAGTTATACAATGCTGGACTATATACCCTTATAGGTAAACAAAATATTCTCAATAATATTGATGATGCCCTTATTCGTGCTGAGGAGTTATTAAAATCGGATTCCTGATTTTAGCAATTCATGCATAGCGGTTGATGATGGTTTTTACAGCGCTTAAATAGCTGCTTCCAAACAAGTTCAGATGCACCAAGAGATAGTATAATTGCCAAATGTCCACGCGTTTTTGCCAACCTTCCTCCAATGGAAAAATGGCATGGTAATTTTTGTAGATAGCGTTGTCAAATCCTCCGAACAACTGCATCATGGCCAAATCCATTTCACGGGAAGCATAGGAAACCGCCGGATCTATTAAAACCGGATTTCCGTCTCGGGAAATCAAATAATTTCCGGACCATAAATCGCCATGAATGAGCGAAGGTTTTTCATGGGGAATTTCGTCGGAAATATTTTCATAAAAAGATGCAGAAGGTTTTACCGGAAAGCCTTTTTCGGAAGCCAATTTAAACTGAGGTTCCAACCGTTGCGTGATATATAATGCATCTGCGGTATCGCAAAAGGCGTTGTACTGTGGCAAGCTTCCGATGTAATTGGCGTATCCCAAACCGAATTTCTCGTGTGTACAACGGTGTAAAGTCGCCAAAGCAACAGCAAATCTTTCCGAAAAATTCCCATCAGCCTTTCCGCTTTCTATATAGGTCATCAATAAATATGAAAAATCGCCAATTTCGCCCGTGTCAATAACCTCCGGAATTAAAAAGCTATCACTTGATTTTAGGAGTTTCAATCCTTTTGCTTCGGCAGAAAACATCCCGGGATATCGGTGTTTGTCATTGATTTTCACCACGAGTTTTGGAGTGGTTTCCAATAAATATACCGCATTGATATCGCCTCCGGAAAGAGGTCGATAGCGAGAAAGTTGAAACCCGTTTTTCGAAAGAATTGCTTCTAAAAGTGTTTTCATAAACAGCAGTTTAAAAGTTTACTTTTTCTTTCTTACCCAAGTTTCATAAGTAAAAACATAGCGGTGTTTTTCGTCTTTTTCGTGTTTAACGGAGGAAACCAAAGTCCAATCGTCTTTTGAAAATTCCGGAAAAAAGGTATCGGCATCCTCAAAAGTGGCGTGTACGCGAGTGAGTTCAATTTTATCAGCAATTTTCAATCCTTTTTTGAAGATGTCACCACCACCAATGATGAAAATGTCTTTTTTGGACTTCGCTTTTTCCAATGCTTCTTGCATATTGTGGACGACAACAGCATCTACATCGGCGTATTTTTTGTTTTTGGTCAATACGATATGTACACGGTTGGGCAGGGGACTCGGTAAGGATTCAAAAGTTTTTCTACCCATAATGATAAAATGATGGGAAGTGAGTTTTTTAAACCTTTTAAAATCATCCGGCAAATGCCATAAAAGTTGATTGTCTTTCCCTAACTCATTATTTTCACCAACAGCTGCAATTAAAATTATCATAATTTATCAGGAAAAGGATTGTTCATATTGTCAGAAGGAAGTTTGGGTTGTTTTGGCAACGGGATTTCGGCATCTACTTTTTGTTGCAACTCTGAAATTTTTTCTGCCTGTCGTGCTTTTAATTTCTCCAATTGCCGATCTTCCCATTCTTTTCCCATAAAAGAATGAAGCACAAAAACATTCAACAGGTGAATCAGAAAAATAAAAAGCCAAATCAGAATAGCCCAAACATACCAAGTATCGCCTAATTGTTCACGCCACAGCCCTATAAATTCATTGAGAATGATAAAAAGAACAGAACCGGCTATAAAAAAAATAAAATGACGGGACAGGTTTTTCTTTTGACGAATTCGTGAACGTGCATATTCATATTGTTCGCGTTGCTCACGTTGTTCAAAATCAAAATCTTTGTTTTTTTTAGTCTTTGAAACCATAGATGCTTAATTTCGTGGAACTATTTTCTTAATAAAGGAAATAGATAGTTGTAAAAATACCTAAAATTTGCATATTAAATGAGTCATCTTAACGAAGAATTTAGAAAACATTTTTCTTTCTCAAAAGAAGAAATTTATTTGGATACGCCTTCTTGCGGATTGGTCGCCGATAAAGTTTTGGAATGGAGGCGTGCGCATGATCTTAATTTAAGTGGAAGCGTTTCGGCATTTCGTGCTGAAGCACAACAATTTTTAAATGCGTGTAAAAAGACCATAGCCAACTATTGCGATTGTGATTTACAAGAAATTGCACTTGTTCCAAATTTTTCGTTGGGATTTAATATGGTTTTGGACAGCCTTCCTTCGGGACAATCGATTCTGATGCTTGAAAATGAATATCCATCGATTGCTTGGCCGATTCACAGACGTGATTTTGACGTTCGGCTTCTTCAAGTTCACGAAACGTTGGAAGATAAAATTTTGGAGTCGGTAAGAAAACACCGACCCGATATATTTGTGTTCAGTATGGTTCAATGGATTAGCGGGATTAAAATAGATTTAGATTTTATCAATGCTTTAAAAGAAGAATTTCCAAAGATGTTACTCATTGCTGACGGCACTCAGTTTTTGGGAACTGAAGCATTTCATTTTTCACAAAGTAAAATAGACGTGCTTATTTCAAGCAATTACAAATGGCTTAACGCCGGATTTGGAAGTGGATTGCTATTGATAAGAAAGCAAGCACAACACCACATTTTTCCGCAAGTTATCGGGTTTATGTCTGCCGAAACTTTCGATAGCAAGGAAGAAGATACGTTGTATATGAAACATTTTGAACCCGGACATCTGGACACGCTCGCTTTTGGAAGCTTCAAACAATCTTTGGAACTATTGGATTCAATGGGTCGTGATAAAGTATATGCTCATATTAAAGATTTAAATTCAAAAGCCTATCTCGCCTTTAAAGAGCGAAACTTGCTGCTTCCCGAAGTTAAAAACAGGGAAAACCATGCGACGATTTTCAATTTACAACGAGGTAAGGAAACCTTTGAGAGTTTAAAAAAATCAGGGATTCACTGTTCTTTAAGAGGCTCCGGAATCCGGGTTGGATTTCATTATTACAATACCGAATCCGATTTGCACCGTTTGTTAAGTATCTTGGATTAAAGATTTTCCAATTCAAGGTTGGTCAATTTGTAATTTTCATCATCAAAGCAAACAAAAGTGACACTTTCAATAGCCTGTTCGTGTTTGAGAAAATCCCGCACGGTCGCAACTGCAATTTTTGCGGCTTCTGCTTTTGGGTACCCGTAAACGCCCGTACTGATATTGGGAAAAGCGATGGTTTTGCAATCATTTTGAACAGCGAGATTCAGCGCGTTTTTATAACAGGATGCCAAAGTTTCCGCTTCGTTATTGGTTCCGCCCCGCCAAATGGGACCGACGGTATGGATGACAAATTTGGCTTTTATTTTTCCTGCGGTGGTAATCACAGCGTGGCCCGGCGGACATTTTCCTTGTTGTTCCACAATTTGTTTGCAGGCTTCCAAAATTTCAGGACCGCCGGCCCGATGAATCGCACCATCAACACCGCCGCCGCCCATTAAGGAACTGTTTGCGGCATTGACAATCGCATCGCCTTCAAATGTTGTGATATCTCCTTGAATGCATTTTAATTTCATAAGAATTGATAAAATATTTTTATAGCAAGAAGAATTCTTGGGATATTATTTTATTTGAGTTAAATTTACAAAGTTACTTTATTTTGTCGAAGGCAATTCTCAGGTAATTCAACTTATAAAAGCTGAATTTAGAAGGTTTAAAATTAAAATAGCAGGAAAATCAAATTTTTGAGTCTCATTTATATAAAAAATTTTGTTTATGAATCAAGATATCTACAATGTTAAAAAAACACTGGATGTTTCGGGAAAGAAACTCCAATATTACAGCCTAAAAGAATTAGAATCCAAAGGATACAACATTAATAAATTGCCGTTCTCCATTCGTATCCTTTTGGAGAATGCTTTGCGAAATTACGACGATTTCGGCGTGACCAAAGAACATATTGAAACGCTATTAAACTGGAATCCCAAACAGGAAAAGGATGTTGCTTTTAAACCTGCCCGTGTCCTTATGCAAGATTTCACGGGAGTTCCCGCCGTTGTGGACATAGCTTCATTACGTGCCGAAGTAGCCCGAAAAGGCAAGGATGCCGGCGGCATAAACCCGCTTATCCCTGTTGATTTGGTCATTGACCACAGCGTGCAAGTCGACTATTTTGCTGCACCTTATGCGTATCAACGCAATATGGAAGAAGAATACAATCGAAACAGAGAACGTTATACCTTCTTGAAATGGGCTCAAAATTCATTTGATAATTTTAGTGTCGTCCCACCGGGAATGGGAATTTGTCACCAAGTCAATCTCGAGTATTTCTCAAAAGGCGTGATCGAACGCGACGGAATGGCTTTTCCGGATACCTTAGTAGGAACTGACAGTCACACGCCGATGGTGAACGGAATCGGAGTTGTAGGTTGGGGTGTTGGTGGAATTGAAGCTGAAGCAGCCATCCTTGGGCAACCTATTTATTTTATTACGCCTGAAGTTATCGGGTTAAAATTAACCGGCAAGCTTCCCGTTGGTGCCACTTCGACAGACTTGGTGTTGACCATAGCACATCGGTTGCGTGAGTATGGTGTAGTCGGAAAATTTGTAGAAGTTTTTGGTCCCGGTTTGGACAATCTTTCGGTTCCCGATCGTGCGACTATCGGAAATATGTCACCCGAATTTGGTTGTACCATCACCTTTTTCCCAATTGACGATAAGACCCTCGAATATATGGAAAACAGTAACCGAAGCAAAGCGCAAATTGACCTGGTTCGGGAATACTGTAAAACCAATATGCTGTGGCGTGAAAATGAATCTCAAATTCAATATACCGATGTCATTGAACTGGATATTTCAACGGTGCAACCAACTGTTGCCGGTCCGAAACGTCCACAGGATAAAATCTATTTAAAAGATTTAAAAAAGAAATTCATTGAATTGGAACACGATTCGTTTGGTCGTCAATACATTGAACTCGAAGAACGTGAAAGAGCACTTACACGTTGGAAAGCAGAAGGAGGCAGCCAACCGTATTATCAACCGCAAGAAACTTCTGAAGATGTCGAGATCGAATCGGAAGTTAAAAACGGTTTAAAAACGGTTTGGATTTCCAACGGCAATCAAAAGTATATGCTTTCGGATGGCTCGGTGGCAATTGCAGCAATTACTTCCTGTACCAACACTTCCAATCCGTATGTGATGGTAGGTGCGGGACTCGTTGCCAAAAAAGCACGTGAATTGGGAATTGACGTGAAACCTTGGGTAAAAACATCCTTGGCGCCGGGTTCAAAAGTAGTTACCGATTATTTGGAAAAAGCAGATTTGCTTAAGGATTTAGAAGCCATGCAATTTCACTTGGTAGGTTACGGATGTACTTCCTGCATTGGAAATTCCGGTCCTTTGCCTCCCGAAATTGCAAAAGCGGTGGATGAAAATGATTTGATTGTTACTTCCGTATTGTCCGGTAACCGAAACTTTGAGGCGCGTATTCATCCGCAAGTGAAAATGAACTTTTTAATGTCGCCCATGCTTGTGGTGGCCTTTGCCATTGCCGGTCGAGTAGATATTGACTTAACCACCGAACCAATTAGTCAAGACAGAAACGGAAAGGATATTTATTTAAAAGATATTTGGCCAAGCGACGAAGAAATTAAAAAAGTAGTTCAAAAAGTACTCACTCCGGAAGATTTTAGAAGGACTTATGACGAAATCTTTGAAGGGAATGAAATATGGAAAAATCTGGAAGTGCCGAAGGGGCAGCTTTACAAGTGGGATGAAAAATCGACTTATATTAAGGAGGTTCCTTTCTATACAAATCTTTCCGAACAACCAAAGAAATTGGCAAATATTAAAGGCGCTCGTGTTTTATTAAAACTCGGAGACAGCATTACTACCGACCATATTTCTCCGGCAGGCTCATTTAACGAGCATTCGGCTGCAGGAAAATATTTGATTTCTAAAGGTGTTGAGCGAAGAGATTTTAACAGCTACGGTTCGCGAAGAGGAAATGATGAGGTTATGGTTAGAGGAACATTTGCAAACGTGCGGATTAAAAATGAACTCGCTACCAAAGAAGGCGGATACACAACCCATTTGCCAACCGGCAATGAAATGACCGTTTACGAAGCAGCACAAGAATACAAAAAGACAGATACGCCTTTAATTGTTCTCACAGGAAAAGAATACGGAAGCGGATCTTCCAGAGATTGGGCTGCAAAAGGAACATTTTTGCTGGGTGTAAAAGCCGTTCTCGCTGAAAGCTATGAAAGAATTCACAGAAGCAACCTCATTATGATGGGCGTGTTGCCACTGGAATACAAAAAAGGAGAAAGTGCAGAAACTTTCGGATTGACCGGAAGAGAAACAATTTCTATCGAAGGGATTGAAAATGACTTAAAACCCCAAAAAGAATTGTTGGTCAAAGCTACGGATGACAAAGGCAGAACAACAACTTTTGAAGTTATTGCCCGATTGGATTCGCCAATTGAAGTTGCTTATTATCAGAATGAAGGAATCCTGCAATATGTGTTGCGACAATTCTTAAACAAGAATTAATTGTGTCTTTAGTTTAAACAAGAAAAAACAGATTTTCAATGAGTGAAAATCTGTTTTTTATTTTATTGATTGTTTAATACTATCAGCTCTTCCAAAATAGTTCGGGAATTGGAAAGACGCGGAATTTTATGTTGTCCTCCAAGTTTGTTTTTTTGTTTTAACCAATCATAAAAAAGGGAAGGTCTGCCAATATTGATTTTTGGCGGATTTAAGGTTGTGTTGTTGTGGCGTTTGGCTTCATAATCGCTGTTGACTTCTTGTAAAGCAGAATCCAAAAGCTGCATAAACACATTCAAATCATTGGGAGGTGTCTTAAATTCAATCATCCATTCGTGAGCGCCTTTTTCTTTTCCGCGCATATAAATTGGCGCAGCGGTATAATCTACAATTTCAGAATTTGTGAATTGCATCGCTTTACGGAGCGCTTCTTCAGCATTTTCAATAATGAGTTCTTCACCAAAAGCATTAATAAAGTGTTTGGTGCGCCCGGTAATTTTAATCCGATACGGATTAATTGAAGTAAACCGAACCGTGTCGCCAATTTTGTACCGCCATAAACCGGCATTGGTCGTAATGATGATGGCATAATTTTTTCCTTCTTCAACTTGGCTCAACGGAATTATTTTTTCATCAGGAGTTTCATAAGTGTCCATTGGAATAAATTCGTAGAAAATTCCATAATCCAGCATCAGTAAAAGTTCCTTACTTTCATTGCGATCCTGAATTGCAAAAAAACCTTCCGAAGCATTGTAAACCTCATAATAACGGAAATCACTTTTAGGAAGTAATTTATTGTATTGATCAATGTAGGGAACAAAATTTACGCCGCCGTGAAAATAAACTTCCAAATTGGGCCATACTTCAAACAAATTGTTTTTTCCTGTTGTTTCAACCACATGATTTAATAAAACAAGCATCCACGACGGAACGCCTGCCAAACTGGTTACATTTTCTTTGATGGTGCTTTTAACAATCGCTTTGAGTTTTGTTTCCCAATCTCCCATTAATGAAATTTCATTGCTTGGCGTGCTGCTGTATTCTGCCCAAAAAGGCATGTTATCTATCAAAATTGCTGAAAGATCCCCATAAATTGTCCCATTGTCTTTGTATAACTCCTTGCTTCCTCCCAAACGAAGGTTTTTTCCCATAAAAAGTTGGGCATCGGGATTGTTGTTTAAATACATACACAACAAATCTTTTCCGGCGGCATAATGACATTCTTCCAACGATTCTGGTGATACAGGAATGAATTTACTCTTTGAACCCGTAGTTCCGCTGGATTTGGCAAACCACTTTATGGGGGTCGGCCAAAAAATATTCGATTCTCCAAGCCGACTGCGTTCGATGGAGGCTTCAACATCTTCGTAACTTACTACCGGAAGACGTTCAGCAAAAGTTTGATAGTTTTTGATGGAAGAAAAATCGTAGGTTTTGCCAACTTCGGTGTTTTTCGCTTTGCCGATTAAATTCATGAGCAACTCTTCCTGAACTTCAATCGGATATTTTAAAAATAATTCGATTTGATGAAAGCGCTTTTTTAAAAACCAAGAAGCAATGGAGTTTACAATAGGGATAGGCATACTTAAAATAAATTTCAAAGATAAAAGTAATATTTTTTTAGACTATAAATGCATCGAAGGTTTAAAATGTATAAAAACCAAATTTAACACCATGGAAAGATTTTGTAATTTTGAAAGCTATTTAGTTTCATTCATTTTAATCCGTTTTCAAAGATGCTTTACGAAGGAGTGCTCCGAAAAATGTTGACAGAAGTCGCCGATCCGATAGAATATTATTTAAATCTCGACAATTCGTTTATAAATGTAAATCAATTGTTGGACAAAACGATGAACATCAGTTTTCTGAGATTTGAATGTCTGAACTGTGCTTTGCAAAAGAAAATATTCCGTCAAGGGTTTTGTTACGACTGTTTTATGAGCCTGCCGCAAACTGCCGATTGGATTATCAACCCGGAATTGAGTAAAGCGCACCTTGGAATTGAAGATCGCGATTTGGAATATGAAAAAATGGTGCAATTGCAGCCGCATGTAGTTTATTTGGCAAACAGCAGCAGCGTAAAAGTAGGGGTGACCCGAAAATCTCAGATTCCTACGCGATGGATTGACCAAGGAGCGCATGAAGCTATCAAAATTGTGGAAACACCAAACCGTTATTTAGCCGGAATTTCAGAAGTGGTTTTAAAAAATCACGTCAGCGATAAAACCAATTGGAGAAATATGTTGACCAACAACATCACTGATGAAGATTTAAATTTATGGAAAGAAAATTTGAAACAATACCTTCCCGAGGAAGTACAACCTTATTTCATTAACACTTCCGAAGAAGTAAATTTCAATTTTCCGGTATTGCAATTTCCGAAAAATCCAAAATCCTTGAATTTGGATAAAACTCCGTTTTATCAAGGCATCTTAAAAGGAATAAAAGGACAGTATCTCATTTTTGAAGATGATACCGTCCTTAATATTCGCTCCAATGAAGGAAGAGTGATCGGGTTGGAAATTAATTAATTTCTGTTTCTTCTTCCTTTGAATAAATCGTCTAACAAATCTTTTGCTTTATTCTCCACATCCTTTATCACAGAATCCTTGTCTTTTGGAGGAATTACAGGAAGTCTGGAACTTTTCGTACTGTCTTGCGGGATGTTTTTATTGATGAAATCACCGATAATGTCTTTTCCTTTGTCAATGAGTTTGCCTTTTTGTTTTTCGACAATTTTGTCGGTAATCTCACGAACAGCCGAGTTTAAATCTAATGAAACCTGTGGCTGATTGAAACTTCCCGTGATTTTTACCGGTACATTTATTTTCATATCGTTTGCTTCCGGTCCCAATTCACTTAATAATTTAGTGACTTCATTTCCGAGGAGTTTTGCCGGAACATCCATATTCATTTGATAATTGATCGATTTGTCCAAGCC
>JAAYLC010000043.1 GCA_012522045.1 Bacteroidota bacterium | reverse complement strand
TTTAATTATCCTAAAGTTAAAATACAAATTTGCTACAGTTGCTTAATTCAAGGGCTTATATTTAAAATATTTGCCTATTTTTAAATCCTAATTAAACCCATAAAGGGTTTTTAGACGAACTGCCGTTTTCAAGAACTTTTAGAAAGTGATACTGAGTTTGCTTCGGAAGTTTATTTTCAAAAAGACGTCAAAAAAGCGATTACTATAGAAACGCGTAAGCAGTTAAAAGAACAACTTCAAGAAATTGAAAGCGCATACACGTCAAAGAAATCAAAAAAACAATGGGGATACATTGCTGCCGGAATTGTTGTTCTCATTGGTATTCTCACTTTCTTTTTTAATCAGCCGACCGGCCATGAGAAATTATTCGCAACTTATATGAATCCATATCCAAACGTGGTCGCTTCTATCGTCAGAGGAACTAATGAAATTTCGGACATACAAACGCAAGCTTTTTTGGCTTATGAACAACAAAATTTTAAACAAGCCGCCCTATTATTTAATCAATTGAGAAATGAAACCGATGCGGATTTCGCCCATTTTTATTACGGGGTTTCTTCCTTAATGACAGGGGGAGCTTTAGAAGCAAAACATGCGTTTGAAAGTGTCAATTTTTCCGACAAATTCACCCAACAAAGCGATTGGTATCTCGTTTTAAGCCTCCTAAAACTCAAAAAGACCGAAGAAGCACTCGTTATTTTAGACAGAATAATCCAAAACAAAACGTATAACTTCGAGAATGCCAAAGAGTTAAAATTAAAAATTCTACACTAAAAAAGCGGCTTAATATTCTTGATGTTTTGAAGATTTATTTTTTTAATTCATTCTAGAATTAGATACCTTTACCCAAAATTTTATGCAATGGAAGGAATACTGTCTTTCTTAGGTCAAATCCCATGGTGGGGTTGGGTTTTGATTTTCTTAATCATCGTTGCCATTCGCGATATTTTCTTTAATAAATATCACGCCATTTCACACAACTTTCCTATCGTAGGACATTTTAGATACATGCTGGAAAGCATCGGTCCGGAATTGCGACAATATATTGTTGCAAACAATAGAGAGGAGTTGCCTTTTAACAGAATCGAGCGAAGCTGGATTTACGCTTCTTCAAAAAACGAAAACAATTACAAAGGATTTGGAACCGATCGCGATATTTTTCGTCCAAATTATATTTTCATAAACAATGCACTGATTCCTTTTAAAGTGCAAAAAGACAATCCGAATTACAAAGACCCTTATTTTTTGCCATGTGCCAAAGTTATGGGAGAATATAACAAGCGCCGCCGTCCGTATCGTCCGGCATCGGTCATCAATGTTTCGGCCATGAGTTTCGGGTCGCTATCTGCACGTGCCGTAATGGCTTTAAATAAAGGTTGTGCCATGTCCTACAGCTACCACAATACGGGTGAAGGCGGACTTTCTCCATATCACAAACAAGGGGCTGATATTGTTTTCCATATCGGAACGGGTTACTTCGGCGTACGAGATGACGAAGGAAGATTCGATTTAAGCAAACTGGTCAAATTGGTTGAAGAGAATCCTGTTATCCGAGCGATTGAACTTAAACTATCTCAAGGTGCAAAACCCGGGAAAGGCGGTGTTTTGCCTGCTAATAAAATTACCAAAGAAATTTCAGAAATTCGTCACGTTCCTATGGGAAAAGACGTCCTTTCTCCTCCCAATCATTCCGCTTTTGATGACATTCGTGGGATGATTGATTTCGTAGAAGAAATTGCAGAAGCAACCGGACTTCCGGTTGGAATCAAATCAGCCGTAGGACGTTTGGGAGAATGGGAAGAGTTGGCAAGAGTTATGAAAGAGACCGGAAAAGGTCCGGATTTTATTGCCATTGACGGTGGAGAAGGCGGAACGGGTGCAGCGCCTCCAAGTTTTGCCGATCACGTTTCGCTTCCGTGGTTGTTTGGTTTTGCAGAGGTTTATAAAATTTTCAAAAAATACAACATCACCAATCGTGTAGTGTTTATCGGAAGTGGAAAATTGGGACTTCCTGCTGCAGCTGCGATGGCGTTTTCAATGGGTGCAGATCTTATCAATGTTGCGCGTGAAGCGATGATGAGCATTGGTTGTATCCAGGCGCAGTTGTGTCATACAAACCGTTGTCCCAGTGGTGTAGCCACGCAGAACAAATGGTTAGAACGCGGGATTAACGTTCAAGATAAATCTGTACGAGCGCATTTCTATTTTAAAAACTTCCGAAAAGAATTGGTAGAAATGACGCACGCCTGCGGGTATGAACATCCGTGTCAGTTTACAATGGATGATGTAGATTTAACGGTGGGTGATAAAAACCTAATTAAAACATTGGCGCAATCCTTTATGTATCACAAATCAACGGTGCCGTTTGAAAGCATGAAAGCGCTATCGGAATGTCCGCATCTCGGTGGAAATTACCATCAGGGTGATGCAAAAAAAGAAGCCAAAGCAATGAAAAAAAGAAACTTGATTCGCTATTAAATTTAGAGTAGGTCATCAAATTTCAACAAGCATTAAAAAGGGAGTCTTCAATAGCGGACTCCCTTTTATATTTTAAAATAAAGAAAGTTGATTGTTTTTCAATAACTGATGATGCGACCTGTCCAAAACAGGTTTTTCACTATCCTTCAAAAATTTATTTTTAGCTATTCTGAAAGTTTCATTGATTTGCGACGCGATGGTCCCCGCTCCGCGCATTCTCCTGCCCCATTGACTGTCATTCGCATGTCCTCCATGACATTCTGCAATTTGATTTAATATACGCTGCGCTCGATCGGGAATGGTTTTCTCTGCCCAATCTTTAAAAATTTCTCCAATTTGTCCATTCAGACGCACAATAGTATAATTAATATTACAAGCGCCGCGCGCTGCAACTTCTTTGACTAAGGGCAATATTTCATGACTGTTTAAAGACGGAATAATGGGAGCCATCATTACATTTACGGGAATACCGTTTTCTGAAAGCACCTGTACGGTTTTTAAGCGTTGCTTAATGGTGGCTGTCCGAGGTTCTAAAAGGCGTCTGGTTTTTTCAGATAAAGAAGTAATCGAAATGTTTACAATGACAAGATTTAATTTTGCCATTTCGCTCAGCAAATCGAGGTCTCTTAAAATCAACGAATTTTTGGTGATGATTCCCAACGGATGTTTCCATTTCCACAAAACTTCAATACATTTTCGTGTAATTTCGAGTTTTCGCTCCAGAGGTTGATAGCAGTCAGTATTTCCTGAAAACACAATGGTATCGCCTTTCCAACTGGGTTTGCGAATCGTCTCCTCTAACAATTGAGGTGCATTTTCTTTATAAAGTATGTTGCGTTCAAAATCAAGACCGGCACCAAATCCCCAATATTCATGACTGTTTCTGGCATAACAATAAACACAACCGTGTTCACATCCTTGATACGGATTGGCAGAATAAGCCATTCCGACATCCGGACTTTCCACCTTGTTAACGAG
This sequence comes from Bacteroidota bacterium, assembly GCA_012522045.1. Classification (GTDB taxonomy): domain Bacteria; phylum Bacteroidota; class Bacteroidia; order Flavobacteriales; family Flavobacteriaceae; genus JAAYLC01. Next base: position 1,752 of record JAAYLC010000043.1, on the reverse strand, counting down.
CGTTTTGGGAAATACTTTTATATAATTGGTTTTGTTGTCAGCAACCTCCTCGCCGGTTTCTGCACAGTGATTCTGAAATTCATCTAAAATTTCATAGCGATTTTCTAAAAACCGATTGTGAACATTTTTTTGAGATCCCCTTCCTTTCATCTTATTTTTTCTTCAAAAATAAAATAACATTGGATTTATTCCAACATAATTTGGAATAAATCCAATGAAAGAAAAAGTTAAACAATAATAAAAACTATGGATGCTCCTATTTATCGAAGATGTCGTTTAAAACAACAGCCAACCGAATGCCTCCTTTTTGCAATTGATTACGTAACGGATTCATGTATTTATACATATATTCGTATCCCAACCGATCCCCATCATTCGCACTTTCATACACTTCTTTGGTAAGAATCCTCACGTCATAAACCCAATCCATTAAGGTTCCTTTTTTGATTTCGTCTAATTCCTTTTTTGACAATTTATCGGCATTGGCAGCCAATTCTGTATAACTCATTTGATAACTGTCAATCATTTTTGAATCCCACACCGTGTGGAGATTTGAATTTTGTCCAAACCATCTTACCTGAATTCGGTTCCCTCCGCGATCCTCCGCTTGACCAATGTGCAAAGGTTGATGCAAATCGCCCATAAAATGGACGAGCATTTTGAGGTGAAACACTTTGTCTTCCCGACGCGAGTTTTTATCTTTTAAAACCTGGATCGCAGTTTGAATCGCTTGAATGATATCGCCTTTACTTTCTTTTGGAGTTTCTTCATAACGTTGATCCAACGGAAAATTTACATAGTGCCAGGTTTGATATTTATCATACTTTCGGTCGCTTTTTATGTCATCGCCATAATTTGAAACAAAAGCCAAAGAATGCCCGTCAAGAAGTTCTGATATTGCCTTTTTAGTTTTTTCGCTGAGGTATTTTTCAGCTATTTCGCCTACCGCCCGATGTCCGTTTTTTCCCCAATCATCAGCAATTAGTGACCATGGTAAAAGTGCTAATGCTACAATAAAAATAAAACGCTGCTTCATAATAATTTTAGATTATTTTTTTAATTCCAAAGATACTAAGGGATTCCGATTTACAGTTTTTAATTAATCAAAAGCAGCGAATCTTTATATATTTGTAACATTAATTCTGCTCTTTATGAAAGCTGTTTCATTGTTATGTTTTTTACTGTTTTCGCTATACGGTTATGGTCAATCAGCAGTTCAAACTTCACAAAATATAAGAATTACAAACCTCGTCAGTGGCACACTCTTAAAACCGGATACAGAAAATCCTGTTCCTCTTGTAATCCTCATAGGTGACAGCGGTCCGGTGGATCGTAACGGGAATCAGCCGATGCTGAAAAACAATTCACTGCGCTTTTTGGCGGAAGCATTGTTTAAGAATGACATTGCAAGTTTCCGATATGACAAACGTTTGGTCAGACTCATTGAAAATCGAATGCTTCAAGAGGAAAATTTAAGTTTCTCCGATTTTATAGATGACGCAATTGCGGTTTTTAATCATTTTAAATCCGCTGACAACTTCTCAAAAATTTATATTATCGGACACGGTCAAGGCTCGTTAGTGGGAATGGTAGCAGCTCAAGAAGGTGCTGACGGTTTTATTTCAATTGCCGGTGCCGGTCAGGAAATTGGTGACGTCATTGTGGATCAATTGGCTGTTCAAGCACCGGGACTTATGGAAAACGCCCGTGATGCGTTTGATGACCTACGAACAACCGGTCAGTCTTTAAATC
>JAAYLC010000019.1 GCA_012522045.1 Bacteroidota bacterium | reverse complement strand
TTTAATGGAAAAACACGAAAAAGCAATAGAAAGCCTAAAACCTAAATACTTTACAGAAAAATTGGAAAAACACGCTAAATATCAAGGTTACAGCAAATGGAAATTTGTGTTTAACGAGCTTTTGGTAAGAGCGACAACAATTAAAATAGCCGAAAAGAATTTTGGAAAAGAAAAAGCAAATGAACTTTTGGAATACGAAAAATCAATCGGATTTGGAGTGGTTGAAAGTATTTTGGAAATTTTAAATGAATACGACCAAAACAGAAACAAATACACGGATTTTGACAAATTTTACCCGACATTAATCGAACGAATGAAATAAAAAACTACTGGCAACATCGGCTATAAGCTATGGCTTGCGACCAGCCTCTTCGGAAAATCCGCAGGATTTTCCTATGGTTCGGTTTTGTTTGCTAACTTAGTGCCAAAACCACGCCACAGCTCATAGCCGTAGCCGTTGTAGCCAATTTAAAAAACCGAAAAATGGAACAAAGTATTTTACCAGTTGAATCAATTCAAGAAAGAGACATTGACTTAATCTTGCTCGAAGAATTATCAACTGACAATTCATTTTGCGACTGGTTTGTAAGGGAATTGAATTTGCCAAAACTGACTTCTGTAAACGGAGCTTGGAGAAGTATTTCAGCTTTCGGACTTGGAGAAACCGACATTTTATTTTCATATAACTCAAATGACAAAAAGACATTCGTACTCATTGAAAATAAATTAGACGCATCATTTCAAGACGAGCAATTCAATCGATATATTAAACGGGCAGATGAATATTTGATAAAAAAAGAATGCGACAATGCTTTTACTATCCTTATTGCCCCAAAACTTTACTGCGAAAATCAAAGTGATTTTGAAAACTATTTGACTTACGAAACAATCGCAGAAAGACTTGAATTTGTTGGAACAAAAAGAAATTTATTCAAAAGTAATTTATTGCAAATCGCAACAGAAAAATTAAGACGTGGTTATCAACCTGTAAACTCTGTACCTGTTCAAAGTTTTTGGCATGCATATTGGCGGTTTAAAGATAAAAACTATCCAAATTTAACAATGAAAAAACCAGACATTGTTCCTCACAACAGTGATTGGCCAATGCTCTATGACGACAGATTAAAAAACATTGTGTTTTATCACAAACTTGGACAAGGAAACGCAGATGCAACCTTCAAAGGATATCCTGAAGAAGTCGAATTTAAAATCAAAGAGATACTTCCTGAATGGGCAAAATTTGAAAAACATAGCAAAAGCTTTTCAATTCGGATATTTTCGGGAAAAATTGACCGAACAAAAGATTTTAATGAACAGGTTGACAATGTCAATAATGGACTGAAAAATCTTGAAAGAATTAGAAACTGGATAATTGAAAATAAAAACTGGCTACAACAACAGGTATAGTGCATGCCCTGCGGGACACGCACCATACCCAAACCGTTGGCAACATTTAAAAAAACAAATCTGCATTCAATAACCTTACGTAACAAATGAAAAGAATTCTGATTTTAATAGTTTATGTTTTAACATTCACCAACATATATTCACAATCAATTTATAGTGATTACTTCGATGGCAATAGGACATATTGCCCAAAACCTACTGACGAAAGGTCTTTAAAAATATATGATTTAGGAATAGAATGCGTGCATCGTAATCAGCGATTAGGAGCGGCTTTTGAGTTTTTTGCAGAAATTATAAAAAAAGACAATAATTTTTGTGACGCTTATTTTTGGGCTGGCTACACTTTGAGATTGAGTAATATGAATAAAGACGCTGTGATATTTTTTGCCGCAGCGGATAGTTTAGCACAAAATAAATCGATTGAATTTAAACAAAATCTTGCCACAACGAGTATGCTTATTGGAGCAGATAAATATGCTAGGAAAAAGTTTGAAGAAATTACTGAATATTTTCCAAATAGTCCTGAAGGATATTATGGAATTGCGTTAACTTCAACAACTATTGGCGATGTAGATTACGGACTTGAAAACGTTAATATCGCCGAAAAGAAATATAAAATATTGAATAAAGATGTTCAATTTTTAAAAGCTATTTTACTAACATTGAACGACAAACATCAAGAATCTTTATTCTATTATGAAAATTATGGTAACAAATACGCAAATGATGATAATTTTAACGGACATTATGCTTTTAGTTTATATAAAGTAGGAAAGGAAAATAATGACAACAAAATGCTAAAAAAAGCAAAAAGATATTACAGAAAAGTAAAAAATAAAAAAGAATTAACGGCAGAAATAAGAGCAGCCTTCGAATAAAAACGTTGCACAACAATGCATAAACGCAATAGCGGGCAAGTGCAGAACCCGAAAGTAATTTTATATATTTAAAGTCTGGTATAAATCAAAAAGTCAGTGCGCCAATCCCGCTACTGCGTTTATACGAAACGTTAGTGACAATGCAAGCAGAGAATCCACATAAAAAACTTGCTTAAATGTAACTTTTAAATTACCTTTGCCTATATGAAAGTAAGAGAAGTTATAGCGTTTAAAAATTATTTTGAAGATTTTCTT
>JAAYLC010000144.1 GCA_012522045.1 Bacteroidota bacterium | reverse complement strand
CGCGGGCTTTGGATCAATAAAATAAATTGGTGCGGTCGGAGAAGCATAATTGATTAACCCGGCAGCAGGATAAACTTGCATTGACGTCCCTACAATCATAAGAATGGAAGCCTTAGAAACTGTTTCAGCTGCAGCTTCAAGAAGGGGAACCATTTCTCCAAACCAAACAATATGTGGACGTAACTGACTGTTGTGGATACACATATGACCTACATTTAAGTCGTCTTTCCAAACTATAACATAGTTTTCATCCTTGGTACTTCGCGCTTTTAAAAGTTCTCCGTGAAGATGAATAACCTTGGTGCTTCCGGCGCGTTCGTGAAGATCATCAACATTTTGAGTAATGACGGTTACGTCAAAAATTTCTTCCAATTCTGCAATGGCGTGATGTGCCGGGTTTGGGTTAACCGTTAAAAGTTGCCGTCTTCTCTGATTGTAAAAGTCTAAAACCAATTCAGGATTTTTGGCAAAACCCTCCGGAGATGCTACTTCCATAACATCATGACCTTCCCAAAGTCCGTTACTGTCACGGAAAGTTTTAATTCCACTTTCTGCACTTATGCCTGCACCTGTCAAAACAACTAATTTCATGGATTTAATGTTTAAAAATTCTTTACGAAATTACAGAACATTTCAGACATCCATCAAAAGTTGAGTTTTGCTATCTTCGCAATCAAATATTTTACAGTGGATTTAGAATTGTTAAATTATTTAAGAACGTTCTTGACTGAAGAACGAAGAGCTTTGTTCAAAAAAGTTTTATCGCAAAGAACCAATCATTTTACGGTAGCTACCGAAGATGTTTATCAGCTTCACAATACAAGCGCTGTGATTCGTTCTTGTGATGCATTCGGAATTCAAGGGGTGCATGTGATTGAAAAACGATTTGGAAAACGAATAGACAGTCAAATTGCAATGGGAGCTCAAAAATGGGTCAACATTTCTCGATATGACAAAGTAAGCAGTTGTATAGAAGCTCTGAGAAATCAAGGGTATCAAATTGTTGCAACCACTCCGCACGGTAAAGCTCAAAACCTTCAACAATTTGACATTACCAAGAAAAGTGCACTTTTTTTTGGAACCGAAAAAGAAGGCTTAAGTAACAAAATTTTAGATGCAGCCGATGCCTATCTTACGATTCCCATGTACGGATTTACAGAAAGTTTAAATATCTCGGTTTCCGTTGCCATCATTCTTCAAAACTTGGTAACACGTTTGAGAGAAAGTAACGTCGATTGGCAACTTTCGGAAGAAGAAAAAAAACAAATTGAATTTTCTTGGATTAAGCATACAATTAAAAGCAGTGATAAAATAATTGAACGGTATTATGCCGATAAAAAAAACGAAACGATATGACACTTGTCTTTGCCACCCACAACTCTGATAAAGTAAAAGAAGTTCAGGCTATTTTACCGGATTTTATCAAAATTCTGACCTTAACGGATATCGGATGTTTTGAAGACATACATGAAACTGCAAATACGATTGAAGGCAATGCTTTATTGAAAGCACAATATGTTTATGAGAATTTCGGCTATGCTTGTTTTGCTGATGATACGGGACTTGAAGTTTCTGCTTTAAATAATGAACCCGGGGTGTTTTCTTCACGATATGCCGGAGAATCTGCAGATTCGGAAGCCAATATTCAAAAACTTCTAAAGGCTTTGGAAGATGTGCAAGATAGATCGGCACAATTCAAAACGGTCATCGCGCTAATTCAAAACGGTGAGAAAAAATTGTTTACGGGAATTTGTAAAGGCCGTATTATTTCTGAAAAGAAGGGGAGTTCCGGGTTTGGTTACGATCCGATATTCGTAGCTGAAGGTTCAGATTTAACTTTCGCGCAAATGACTCCGGAAGCAAAAAATGCAATTTCTCACAGAGGAAAAGCCATACGGCAGTTGGCAGCTTTTTTAAAAGAAGGTTAAGTTAAAGCTCAATTACTTCAACGCCTTCAATTGTTCCCATACTGAGACTTTCCACAATTATTTGGTCATTCTCTTTGATGAAAATAAGATCTTTTAATAGGATATGAACGTCTTTATATAAGGTGTTCTCCTCTTCTCTAAATTCCACATGAACTTGAACTTTTCCCGAAGAGGCAGTGTATTCATCCATTAGTTGAGGTGTGGAGGGAGGAATGTTGTTGCAGTAATAATTAGAAGGCAAATTGCTGTCAAACCTTCTGTATTTTGCATAAATATCCACGCCGTTAAAAGTATATTCCGTTAAATGTGGTTCGCTGTAAAGCGGTGTGTTGGTTTTTAAATTTAACGACAAGCTTTCATAGTTGACCGTATTGTTTTTATAAAATACGTAATTTCCTTCGGCGCCACACGTTTGAAGATTGACATTGTCAAAATCAAAATCTTTTACGATAATTTCACCATCGTCACATGAAATTATTGTAGCGATTAATAAGAAAAAACACACTGACATAAATGATTTGAAAAAACTGGGCATAGTACACGGAATGAAAACTAGAGTACAAAGAAACATAAATCTTTTTGTTCATTTAAATACAACGATAATTTAATACTTATTTTTGCATGTCATTTTACAGAAATAATGACATACAGTTGCAAATTTATATTCCAAAATGAAAAAAGTATATTTTGACAATGCTGCCACCACTCAAATGCGTGAAGATGTGATATCGAGTATGACAGAAGTAATGACATTAGAGTACGGAAATCCGTCATCTACACACGCTTATGGCAGATCAGCTAAATCTTTACTTGAAAACTGCAGAAAAGAAATAGCAAAAATTTTAAATGCAAATGCAGGAGAAATCGTCTTTACTTCCGGAGGTACAGAATCAGATAACCTTATCTTGATTAGTGCAGTTAAAGATTTGCAGGTGAAACGTATTATCACCAGCAAAATCGAACATCATGCCGTATTACACACCCTGGAATGGTTAGAAAATGAATACGACCTGATAGTAGAATATGTTCAATTAGATGCATGCGGAATGGTGGTTATGGACGATTTAAGAGAAAAATTGGAAAATCAATCATACGGAAAAACGCTCGTAAGTTTGATGCACGTCAACAATGAAATAGGAAACATTTTGGACATTCAGCAAGTAGCCGAGCTGTGTAAAGCCAATAATGCACTTTTTCATAGTGATACCGTGCAGTCCGTAGGGCATTTCGAATTGGATTTTCAAAAAACTCCAATTGATTTTGCAACCGCTGCAGCGCATAAATTTCACGGGCCGAAAGGTGCGGGATTTGCTTTCATAAGAAAAAACTCAGGTTTGAAACCGTTGATTCACGGAGGAGCTCAGGAACGCGGACTGCGTGCCGGAACGGAATGTCTGTACGCTATTGCAGGAATGACTGAAGCTTTAAAACTCGCCTATCATAAATTGGAAAAAGAGCGGAAATATATTTTGGAAATAAAAAACTATTTTAAAGAATCTTTAAAAGCCAATTTTCCGGATGTCAAATTTAACGGCAACTGCGACAATGATGAAAACAGTACCTACACCTTATTAAATGTTTGTTTGCCGATTCCGGAAGAGAAAGCAATGCTGTTGTTATTTCAGTTGGATTTAAAAGGAATTGCTTGTTCCAAAGGAAGTGCTTGTCAAAGCGGAAGCGTTGGTGGCTCTCATGTATTGAGTGAAATTCTTTCTGAAGAAGATTTAAAAAAACCATCGATTCGATTTTCTTTTTCCCATTTTAATAAAAAAGAAGAAGTAGACTACGTAATAGAAGTTCTCAAGGAATTTATCGGCTAAAGCAAAGCAGATTTATAAAACGATTAGATTAAGTGTAATTTTTCAACTTCCCTTATGCGTCAATTTATTTATTCGCTTCGATATTTTTTTGAAAAAAGAGGATTCTATGTTTCTTCGCGATTGGCAGACCGGCTGGGAATGCGCGCCAAAAATGTGCGCTTGTTTTTTATTTACGCCTCATTTTTTACGCTCGGAATCGGATTTGTACTCTACCTCACGTTAGCATTTATATTGAAACTCAAAGATTTGATCAACACTAAACGAAGTTCCGTTTTCGACTTATAATCTAAAATTGTTAACAAATAATTGGGTTTTAGTTAGGAAAAAGTTTGAATTTGCAATTTTTTTTAGCAACTTGTCGGCTATTTTAAAAACGCACATTTAGCTTTATGAACCAACGATACATTTTACCCTTGTTTTTGTTACTAACTTCTTTAGTTTATTCACAAGAACTGATTGTAAATGAGAAACTTATTAATCCCACTAAAAGTATTAATGACGGTATAATAGAACTCGATGTTTCAGGAGGAACTCCGCCATACACCTACAAATGGAGCAATCAAAATACGTCTTTGGATTCCAATCGCTCAGAAAATTTAACCGAAGGCGTTGAATATAGTGTAGTTGTTACCGATGCCTCAGGCAATTCAATAGAAAAATCATACGAAGTATCTGCTGAATCGATAACAGAAAGATTCAATGGAAGTTTTACACCTTTGGTAGGTGTGGTAAGCAAGATATTATTTTGGGATCCTTTTGCTGCAATAGGTCTTCATGATCCTGTAATATACGCTGAACATTTAAACGTCTACGATTCGCGATGGGAACCCGGAATTGAAGGTGTTTTCGTGCTGGAGCAATGGCTCAAAGCGGATGGAGAAAAAATTAAAGAAGGAGAACCCATTGCCATTGTTAGAAAAAATAACGAATCCGATGAAATCATTGCTTTAACCTCCGGAACTTTGCGTCATAAAGAGAAAGTTGGTGCGGTTATTTACGATTCATCTAATAGTGAACATGTAATTCAAACAGGTGCTCATGTTTTTGCACACATAGAATACGACGAGAAAATTCCAATTCTTTATCCCAATGGCGATCCTCAAAAAACCAATATTCCTTTTATTGTAATATGGTTGGGAGTAGGCGCATTGTTTTTTACATTTCGAATGGGATTCATTAACCTTCGTGGTTTTAAACATTCAATTCAATTAGCCAAAGGAAAATACAGCGACCCCAATGCTCCCGGAGAATTGACTCATTTTCAAGCTCTTTCAACTGCGGTTTCCGCAACGGTTGGCTTAGGGAATATTGCCGGAGTGGCAGTGGCGGTATCAATAGGTGGAGCAGGAGCAACTTTTTGGATGATTGCCGCCGGATTTCTGGGAATGTCATCCAAATTTGTCGAATGTACCTTAGGTGTAAAGTATAGAGATATTTCTCCTGATGGAAGGGTTTTTGGAGGTCCAATGAGTTATTTGGAAAAAGGATTAGCAAAACAAAACAAGCGAAAACTCGGTAAAATACTGGCAATTATCTTTGCTATTTTATGTGTGGGAGGTTCTTTGGGCGGAGGAAATATGTTTCAGGCAAATCAATCTTTTGAAGCTTTAGCAGGACAAATGCCAATTCTTGAAGGAAATGGTTTTTGGTTTGGGATGATTATGGCAATTATCGTAGCCGCTGTTATTCTCGGAGGTATAAAAAGCATTGCAAAAGTAACTGAAAAAATTGTTCCTTTTATGGCAATCCTTTATGTATTAGCAAGTCTGACTGTAATTTTTGTAAATATTGATTATGTGGGCGAAGCCTTTCGAGCAATTTACAACGGTGCTTTTAACCCTTCAGCATTAAAAGGCGGTGTTCTCGGCGTTCTTATTGTCGGATTTCAACGTGCTGCATTTTCCAATGAAGCGGGTGTCGGATCAGCGGCAATTGCACACAGTGCAGTAAAAACAAATCATCCCGTTTCTGAAGGCTTTGTTGCTTTGGTTGAACCGTTTATTGATACCATCTTGATTTGTACTTTGACTGCCTTAGTAATTATTTTTAGTGGAAACCACGAAGTTATCGGAATGGGAGGGGTGCAACTTACTTCAGATTCTTTTGCAACGGTCATCAGTTGGTTTCCCACCGTGTTGGCATTTGCTATTTTCTTATTTGCATTCTCCACAATGATTTCTTGGTCCTATTACGGCATGCGAGCTTGGACCTATTTATTTGGGAAAAGCAAGAAAATGGAAACACTCTACAAATTAATGTTTTTATTCTTTGTAGTGTTAGGCTCTTCTATCAGTTTGGGAGCAGTTTTAGACTTCTCCGATATGATGATTCTCGCAATGGCATTTCCAAATATTATCGGACTTTACTTCATGACAGGTGAGGTTCGAAAAGATTTGAAGGAATACTTACGAAAACTTAGAGCCGGTGAATTGTATGATGCTTCAGCCGCAAAATCAGATGAAAATGAATGATTTTTTTAACAAATGACGGCTTCAATTCGCTAAAAATTATTTAGAAAAGATTTTATATAAACTTTATTTTTTAATTTTATGAGATAAAATCGTTCATAAGATATTGTGAACCCTTGATTTTATTTTAAAAATGATTCCCTTTTTATTGATATTCTCAATGATGATACCTTTAACTTAAGGAACAATTACACGAGAATAACATTGCATTTAGTTTCATTTTCAGTCGAATTTATTTCTGAGAATATGAAATTGAGGTCATCGTTTATCTACAACAAAACACAACGTAAAGAACTGCTGATTTTAGCAACAGTAGTTTTTTGTGGATTGGCAATGTCTTTTTATATCGAATTTGAAAGTGAAGATACTCTGAAACTGAATTCACCAAGAATCGTTGCAATTAAACAAGCAATTGATTCTATGAATAAAAAAACAGAAGATAATTCACCAACGATTTTTCCATTTAATCCAAATTTCATAACCGATTATAAAGGATACACTTTGGGAATGACACCTGAGGAAATCGACAGATTGCTTACCTATCGAAGTGAAAATAAATGGATTAATTCTGCTGAAGATTTTCAAAGCGTAACTCAAGTTTCTGATTCTTTGTTAGCGGTCATCAGTCCGTATTTTAAATTTCCCGAATGGGTAAAAAATCCTCAAAATACTCCATCACCTAATAAATTCAACAAACCACAACTTATTGAAAAATCGTTTGAAGCAAAAATAGATTTAAATAAAGCCACAGTAGAAGAATTGGAACAAGTAAGAGAAATCGGCAAAGTCTTGAGCAATCGCATCATTGAATGTAGTACGCGGATGGGCG
>JAAYLC010000079.1 GCA_012522045.1 Bacteroidota bacterium | reverse complement strand
ACAAGGATATAGGTTATTGAATGTGCCTGCAATGGACTTTTTCATTTTGCAATACTATGGAATTTCCACTTGCAACTTTCTGGACTTTGCATTTGCAACATTCGGTATTTTTATTTTACAACAAATACTTGACCCTTTATAAGAGCCATGATATAATATAATATAAATACTCTGCATTGGGGGTTCCTAATAATGGACAAAAACATAATTTACTTGGGTTCTAGTGAAAGCATGTCCAATATAGAAGATAAATCTATATCACTTATAGTTACTTCACCGCCTTATAACATTAATGTAAAATATGGAAACAAGGTTGTTAACAGAAAAATAGTAGAAAGTAAGAGCACCAAATATAAAGATAACTTACAAGAAAGCGAATATAGAGCCTTATTGAGAAGGGTCTTCGATGAATGTAAAAGGGTTTTAAAAGATGATGGCTCAATCTGGATTAATATTAAAAACAGATACATAAACGGTAAAATATTAACGCCATATTGGATTGAAGACTTTTTTGATGACATGTATCTTAAAATAGTAATTATATGGAACTTTGACTGGGGTGGTTCTACTAATACTAGATTTGCCCCGCGATATGAATACGTATTTTGGTTTACTAAACATAAATCAAACTATATATTTAACCTTGATGATGTAAAAGTTCCAGCATTGAATTATAGACCTGATAGATACAAAAGCCAATTTAAAAATCCTAGCGATGTATGGAGGATACCAATGGTTTCTGGCAACTTTGAGGAGAGGACGGGACATCCTGCACAGTTTCCGGAAAAATTAATTGAAAGAATAGTTAAAGTTGCTTCAAATGAGGGCGATATAGTACTAGATCCTTTCATGGGTAGTGGAACAACTGCTGTAGTTGCTAAAAAATTAAATAGATATTTCATTGGTTATGAGATAGTTGAAGAATATGTAAAAATGGCTGAAGAAAGGTTGGCCTTACTTAAAGAAAAAGACACTTATAAGCAACTGGAAATTAAATTCTGGGAGGAGCTTGCTAATGAGTAAAATAGTTTATAAATTCGGAGATTGTAGAGAATTAATTAAGGAAGTCCCCGATAAATCAGTAAGAATGGTAGTGACATCACCACCTTACAATATTGGAAAGAAATATGGCAAATATAGCGACAAAGTCACTTTAGAACAGTGGATTGAACTAATTGATTCAATAACTAAAGAAATTTATCGAGTTTTGACTGATGACGGTAGTTTTTTTCTTAATTTATCTCCTATACCATATGGGCTAGACAAAGAAATTTTACCATTGCCATACATAGGCTACAATATAATGAAAAAAAATAAATTTTATTTACGAAATTTGATTACTTGGGTGTTTAACAATATGCAAAACTGCACTAAACGTCTTTCCGGTCGTTATGAAAATATACTTTGGGGTGTAAAAGACTTAAATAACTATGTATTTAATCTTGATGATATTAGAATCCCTTATATTACTAAAAATGATAAACGTTTGACTGGAAATGGAAGAAATCCCACAGATGTCTGGTACTTTGATAGGGTAAATAATATGACAAAGAAAAAACTTAACCTATCACATCCTACTATTTATCCTGTAGAAATGATAGAACGTATAATAAAAATGTCAACTAATGAAGGTGATACTGTCCTTGATCCATTTTTAGGAAGCGGAACGACGTTGGTAGCAGCTAAAAGGCTGAATAGAACTGGTATAGGATTTGAATTAGATACTAAATACAGGGAAGAAATCGAAAGAAGAATTCAATTAGAAGGACAGATTATGGAGCAAATAAAGCTGGATCTTAAATAAGCTAGCTTCTTTCTTCTATATGAGATTGTTAGAGGGAATGTGTAAATAAGAGTAAAATGCGAAGTTACGAAAATTGCATAGCGAAAAAGTTGATAAAGATTTAATAAGAAAATATTTGCCCGGCAAAGAAGAAAATATTAAGATAAAAAATTGAAGGATGTCTGTGAAGATATATTAGGCAATAAGCCCTATATTCAAGTTTTCAGCCGATGTTCGGAAGGGCATATATACCACCGCAATTGTAAGCCTACACAGTACCTACCATCGGTTAAACATTAAAAGAAGTGTATTTCCAAGCGACACAACTCTGTTAAAAGCTCTATATTTAGCTACATTTGAAGTCGTAAAAAAGTGGGCCCTGCCTATAAGAAACTGGGGAAAGGTCTATGGGGAGCTATCTATCATGTATGAAGGCAGGCTACCATAGCAAAAAGCAAATGGTATGTCAAGAGTAAATAAACGACCTTTTCAAGGGCGCTCTTGACATGCATTTGCTTTTCACTATATTGTTATCACGGGCTTGTAAGCCAGAATCCGACCTACAAGCCCCATT